>CAZZKU010000035.1:0-8526 GCA_964654635.1 uncultured Piscirickettsiaceae bacterium
GCGCATTTGGGTTTTCTTGCGGTGCAGGTGTAGCGTCCGTGTAGTATTAGTAGGTGGTGAGCGGGGATTAGGTATTGTTTAGGAATGTGTTTTAGCAGTTGTTTTTCTACTTCTAGTACGTTTTTTCCTGGGGCAAGTTTCATGCGGTTAGATACTCTAAATATATGGGTATCTACAGCAATAGTTGGGTGTCCAAAGGCGGTGTTTAACACTACGTTGGCAGTTTTTCTGCCGACTCCTGGTAGGGCTTCTAGTAGTTTTCTATCATCAGGTACTTCTGAATTGTGCAGGGTCATTAACATGTGGCAGGTTTTAATGATATTGGCTGCTTTGGTGTTAAATAGCCCGATGGTTTTGATGTAGGTTTTTAAACCCTCTTCTCCAAGCGCGTAAATTTTTTCAGGGGTGTTGGCGATGGGGTAGAGTTTATCGGTGGCTTTGTTGACCCCTTTGTCGGTAGATTGGGCGGACAATATTACTGCAATTAATAGTTCAAAAGGGGTGCTAAAATTGAGTTCTGTTTCGGGGTTGGGTATAGCAATGCTTAACCGTTCAAAAATTTGTAGTCGCTTTAGTTTGTTCATATTTTATGTCTGTTTGACTTGGTGAGTAACGCTAATAGCTATACCAAGGTCTTTTGATTTGCCTTTGGTTTTGTTTAAATCAATTGCATTTTTTAAGGCAACAAATAACCCTAGTGCAATAAATGCACCAGGTGGAAGTATAGCCAATAAAGCGGGCTGGTAACTGTCTGGCATGTATAGGGTCATGTTGCTGGCAGCAGAACCAAATAGAATGTCCATTTGGTCAAATAGCGTGCCGTTACCAATTATTTCGCGCATTGCTCCTAGTAAAATTAATACCACCGCAAATCCTAGCCCCATAAAAAAGCCATCAACCAAGGCTTTGTCGGCACTATTTTTAGAAGCGTAGGATTCGGCTCGTCCTAAAATAGCGCAGTTGGTTACAATTAGCGGAATAAATATGCCTAAAATGCCGTGTAAGGTGTGTAGGTAGGCATTCATAAGCAGATCAATAATGGTTACTGCCGAAGCAATAATGGCAACAAATACTGGTATTCTAATTTCATTTGATACATGGTTTCTAATAAGAGATACCAGTACATTAGATACCATAATGACCACTAAAGTTGCTATGCCTAGCCCGATACCGTTAACCGTGTTGTTGGTGACTGCTAATAACGGACAAAGCCCTAGTAGGGCAACTAGAGCTTGGTTGTTGCTCCAAATTCCTTTTTGGGCAATGTCTTGATAGACTTTAAGTCGTGCGGTTATTAAGTTACTCATATAGTGAGTCGCCTTGTTTGTTTATGTAGTCTAGGGTGGTTTTTATGGCTTTTACAATTGCCCGTGGGGTGATGGTTGCACCGGTAAACTGGTCAAACTTTCCGCCATCTTTTTTAACTTTCCAGCTCTTTAGGTTATCTGGGGTTAAGTATTTGCCATCAAATTGTAGTATCCAATTTGATTTTTTTAATTCAATTTTATCCCCTAAACCAGGAGTTTCTTTATGTGAAATTATTCTAACCCCTGTTATTTTACCTTCAGGGGTGACTGCCATTATTATATGTATTTTTCCATTATAACCATCAGGAGCGAGTGTTTTTACAATTAAGCCGACGGGTTTATTATTATTTCTTACTCGGTAAAAGGTTATCGGTTCTTTGGTGTTGAAGGTTGCTTTATCGACTACTATTTTGGTGTCTAAATAAGGTTGATTGCTGTAGGTTACATTGGGCATAACTTCATCAAACGTTTTTTTAATTGCTGCCTGTTCGGCTTTATCAATGTTTTCTTGAGTGAAGTGCTTGGTTATTAATAGTAGGCTGATACCAATCATGACAAATAAAGTTAACCAAGCGGCCGCGCGAAGCATATTTTTAATAATAGGAATCACTTTAAATGTCCTGCTACTCTTGGAACGGTGTATTGGTCGATAAGTGGTACGCACATGTTCATTAATAAAACAGCAAAGGCAATGCCATCAGGAAAAGCTCCCCAGCTACGGATAATAAAAACCAAAGCACCTATTCCCATCGCAAAAATTAACCGACCTTTGGGGGTGGTGCTAGAGGTAACGGGGTCGGTAATAATGAAAAAGGCGGCAAGCATTATTCCACCAGAAAATAAATGTACTGATACAGGGGAGTAGGTAGTTGGATCAATGGCGTTAAAAATAAAAGCTAAGGTGGCTAAAGTACCTAAAAATCCAACTGGGTATTGCCAGCTAATATGTCCTTTAAATAATAAATACAGTCCGCCTAGCATGAAGGCAATATTTACTTCTGTCCAACCATAGGGAAAAGTGTTGCTATAAAACAGGTTTGAATTTAAAGTTTCAGCAGGCGTTATACCAGCGCTTAATCCTGACTTTATTGCATTTAAAGGGGTTGCACCTGTTATTTGGTCTAGGTTGAAATTGGGTATGTAGCCATAAAATATTAAGTGGAAAGAGTCAATTAATGAAAGGGTGTGTCCTGATAAAGCAGAGGGTAGTGTCCATTGGGTTATTTCTGCGGGGAAGGATATAAGTACAAAGGCATAGCCTAACATGGCTGGGTTAAAAGGGTTGTAGCCTAAACCGCCATATAAATGTTTGCCAAAAATTATGGCAAAAGTAACCGCAGAAACAATAATCCACCAAGGCGATTCGGGTGGAATACAAAATACTATACCAGTAACGGTAATTAACCCACTTAAATCAGATATATAAGGCATAACGGGTCGGTTACGTAACTTTAGCATGATGGCTTCTACCACTAATAAAGTGACAATTGCTAAAGTCCATTGAATAATTATGCCAAAGCCAAAAATATATAAGTGAACAAAAAAAGCGGGCAGGGCGGCTAGTTGTACTTGAAACATGAGTTTCTGCACACTGCTGTTGTTATGGTTTAATAAGGGTGAATTTCCAATCATGGTTGCGTTTCTTGTTCTGCCTTTTGTGCTGCCAATTTTTTAGCTTTCATCGCGGCGGCTCTTTTTTTAGCCGCTAACATGGCTTGGGCTTTTTTGTCCATAGGGGGCTTTTCTTCAAGATTTTCATTAATGGCTAATTCAATAGTTTTAATTTTACTGTTATCTGGCTGTTCTGTTTTAGTTTTTTGTTGTTCTGCTTGTTTTTTCTTAAGCATATTAGCGGCTTTTTCTGCCGCTCGTCTTTTTGCATTTTCTTGCGCTTTTTTTGCAGGGTCTTTAGGAGTGGTGCTGGCTTGTTGTGCTTTGCGTTTTCTTTTTTCAGCATCGGTTTCTTTGCCACCTGTTTGACCTGCTTTTAAGGCACGCTGTTTAGCGGCGGCGATGGCTTTTTCACGGGCATTTAAAACGGGAGCAGAATTAGAAATAGCTTGTTCAGTAGAAGCTTGTGCCAAAGTTTTCTTTTTACGCATGGCTGCTGCTCTAGCCGCCGCTGCTGCCGCACCCGTACTTTTTTTATTGGTTACTTTTTCTGTTTGGCTCTGATTATTTTCTTGTCGTGACTTTTGCTGTGCCTTGAGCAATGCCTTTTGTTTGATAGCGGCTTTCTTGGCTTTAATTCGAGCATCTTTTTCTGCTTTCAAGCGAGCTTCTCTGGCTAGTTTATTTTCGTGACGAAGTTTTGCATGGTCAGCTATTTTTTGTTTTTCTTTTAGTTTTTTTACTTCCGACTTGGCAAAACGATAATACTGTACTAATGGGATATTACTTGGGCAAACAAAGCTACAGCAACCACATTCTATACAGTCAGATAAATGCAACTTTTCTACCTTGTCAAACTCATGGCTACGACTATGCCAGTATAGTTGTTGCGGTAATAAGTTTACTGGGCAAACATCCATGCAAGCTCCGCAACGAATACAGGGCATGGTTTTTTCTACGGGTTGTGGTGGGATGGCTAATATGCAGTTGGTGGTTTTTATTAGTGGCACATTGTTATTAGCCACTTTAAAACCCATCATTGGACCCCCCATTATTAGCGGGTAATTTAGTTCCGTTTTAGGTTGGGCTTGTTGGGCTAGGCTAATAAAGCTAGTGCCTAGTAAGGCTTGAGTGTTAAAAGGTTTTGCTAGTCCTGTTCCAGATACGGTAACTAACCTAGATACCAAAGGATTGCCTTTGCTAACGGCTTCAAAAATAGCATTTAAGGTTGCCACGTTCATCGTTAATATAGCTGAATCTATTGAGTGAGTTCCGCTAGGAATTTCTATATTAAGCAGTTCTTTGATGAGTTGTTTTTCTCCACCCATTGGGTAAACCGTGAGTACCGATTTAATTTTAATTGGCACGCTATTAAATGATTTAGCGGCTTTTTCCATTGCCTTAATTGCCTGTTGTTTGTTGTCTTCTATACCGCATAATATTTGGTCACAACTTAAAGCTTCCGCGACAATCATTGCCCCAGTTAAGATTGCTTTGGCTTGGGTTTGCATCAGCAGGTCGTCGCAAGTAATAAAAGGCTCGCATTCTGCTCCGTTAATAATTAAATGTTTTATTTTATTTTTTTGGTTAGGGATTTTGGCAAAAGTCGGAAAGCCTGCTCCACCCATTCCTGCTATACCCGCACGATAAATAATATCTTTTAGTTCACTTGGCGAGTTAGGATTGTTTCCATTAACCTCGAGAAAGTTTTCAATTATAACTTGGTCACTTTCAGTTTCAATAATGATGCATAAGCCAGTTGTTGCTAAGGGCTTGGCGACGGTTCGTGTTTCGATAGACTTTATGGTGCCAGAAGCAGGGGCGTGAATAGGGGCGTGTAAATCTTTAGCTTCTGCATCGGCAATTAATTGGTACTTTTTAACATAGTCGCCAACCGACACCAGCGGTATAGTTTCTATGCCGATATGTTGTTGCAGGGGTAAAACCAGTTCTTTGGGTAAAGGAGTTTTTATAATGCCGTGTTGGTTACTAAGTTCTTTATAGTAGCGTGGAAAAATTCCGCCATTAAAGGCTTTTAACCAACTTTTGGCGGTTGGATACAGGTAGGAAAACCAGTTAATCAACTGCCGTTTCATGAAGCTTTTCCTATATCTTTTTTGTTAACAAAATCAATTAACGGTGTTGGGCTAGTAATCGGTTCTTGCCAAGATGGAGGTTCGCTAACGGGTAGCATATCAATACAATCAACTGGGCAAACAGGGGCGCATAAATCACAGCCGGTACATTCATCAGCAATAACAGTGTGCATTAATTTGGTCGCGCCAACTATGGCATCAACTGGGCAGGCTTTAATACAATGTACGCAACCAATACAAACATCTTCATCTATTCTGGCAACTAGGCGAGTGGCTGGAGCGGTGTTTGTTTCGTCCATTTCTAGTTGGTCGCGGTGGGTTATTTCTGATATTTTAATCATCACTTCTGTACCACCAGGAATACAAAGGTTAACTTCAGATTCTCCTTTTGCTAGAGCATCGGCATAAGGCTTGCAACCAGGAAAACCACATTGACCACATTGGGTTTGTGGTAGTTCTAGGTTGATTCTATCGCTAAGTGGGTTGCCCTCAACCTTAAAACGAATTGCCGCATAGCCTAAAAGTAAACCAAATAGGATTGCTAGTCCTAAAAAAATCAGTATCGCGGAAAGCATGTTACTTTACCAGTCCGCCAAAGCCCATAAAGGCAATGGACATTAGCCCTGCGGTAATTAGAGCAATAGGAACACCTTGAAAAGGTTTGGGAATGTCGGCATATTCTAAGCGTTCACGAATAGAGGAAAATAGTACCAATACAATGGTAAAACCAACCGCCGCACCAAAACCATAAAAAGCCGATTCTAAAAAATTGTGTTGTTCAGAAACGTTTAATAAAGCCAAACCCAGCACGGCACAGTTGGTAGTAATAAGCGGAATGTAAATCCCCAATACTTGGTATAAAACAGGGCTGGTTTTGTGGATAGCCATTTCGGTAAAGCCGACCACGGAGGCAATGGCTAAAATGAAGGCAATAGTTTGTAAAAATTCTAACCCAAATGGCACGAGTAAATAGGTGTTGATTAAATAGCTAAGTACAGCAGTCAAAGTCATGACAAAAGTGGTGGCAAAGCCCATGCCGATAGCTGCATCAGTTTTTTTAGACACACCCATAAACGGGCAAAGCCCTAAAAATTTAACTAGAACAAAGTTGTTGACTAATACGGTGCTAATTAAAATTAATATGTATTCATTCATATAGTTATTTGTTTAGTCTCTGCTTTAAATAGACCAGTTTTAAGACCACCCTGGCGATTTTAGCCTTTTTAAAGGGTTTAAAAAGGCTAAAAACCCTAGAATCGCCAGGGGTGGTCTAAAAATATAGCGGTATTTATTTAACTCTCATACCTGGTTTAGCACCATCATCAGGGTTTAGTAGAAATAAATCTTCCCCACCTGGTCCGGCGGCTAATACCATGCCTTCGGACATGCCAAAACGCATTTTTCTGGGCGCTAAATTGGCAACCATTACGGTAAGTTTGCCGATAAGTTCTTCAGGTTGATAGGCAGATTTAATACCGGCAAAAACTTGTTTCTGTTCTATACCAATATCTAGGGTTAGCTTTAATAATTTGTCGGCTTTAGGAACTGCTTCAGCATTAATTATCTGGGCAATGCGGAAATCAATTTTCGCAAAGTCATCAAAACTTATTTGCTCGGCAATGGGTTCAATTGTTTCAGTGGTTGGTGTTTCCTTAGCCGATTTTTTGCCATCAGGAGTAGAGGGCATAGCCAGCTTGGCATCTGCCTTAGATGTTTCTACCATGTTTTCAATAGCACTCATTTCAACCCGTGTCATGAGCGGTTTGAACTTGTTTATTTTATGGTCTGTTAAAGGAGTTTTAATCGTTTCCCAAGTATAGTTGTCAATATTTAAAAAGGCTAAAGCTTTTTCTGCGGTGCTTGGTAACACGGGAGAAAGCAGAGCAATTAATATTTTAAATAAGTTGATGCCAACGCTAACCGATTCATGTAATTCTTGTTCTTTACCCTCAGTTTTAGCCAGCACCCAAGGAGCGGTTTCATCAATATATTCATTGGCAGTATCGGCGATTGCCATTATTTCACGCATGGCGTGACCAAACTCTCGTTTTTCGTATAGTTCGGCAATGTTGTCTATTTTAGCAATAACTTCATTATACAAGTTGCTGGCTTCACTGCTCCAACTGGATAGCAGTTTGCCATCAAACTTTTTAACCACAAATCCAGCACAACGGCTGGCGATATTGACCACTTTGCCGACTAAGTCTGAATTAACTCTTTGGACAAAATCTTCTAGGTTAAGGTCTAAATCTTCAATTCCACTATTGAGCTTGGTGGCAAAATAATAGCGTAAGTATTCAGGATTTAGGTGTTCTAAATAGCTTTTTGCCATAATAAAAGTGCCACGAGATTTAGACATTTTCTTGCCATCGATGGTTAAAAAACCGTGAGCAAAAATGGCATTAGGGGTTCTATAGTTCGCACCCGATAGCATCGCAGGCCAAAATAGAGCGTGGAAGTTGATAATGTCTTTACCGATAAAATGGTAAAGCTCTGTAGTAGAATTTGGTTGCCAAAATTCATCAAAACTAAGCTCGTTAGCATCGCAATAGGCTTTAAAACTAGCCATGTAGCCAACAGGAGCATCTAACCAAACATAGAAAAACTTATTAGTTTCACCAGGAATTTCAAAGCCAAAATAAGGCGCGTCACGGGAAATATCCCATGCTCGTAACCCTGATTCAAACCATTCATTTAGTTTGTTGGCAATGGCTGGTTGTAGGTGGTTATCTTGTTGAGTCCATGTTTTTAGCATCTCTTCAAAGTGTGCCAATTCAAAAAACAAGTGGTCAGAATCTTTTTCAACTGGACTTGCTCCAGATACCACTGATTTAGGATTTATTAGTTCGGTAGGGCTGTAAGTTGCCCCACAAGCTTCACAATTGTCTCCATACTGCTCGTCAGTCTTACATTTAGGGCAAGAGCCAATTACAAAACGATCAGGCAAAAACATTTCTTTTTCAGGGTCGTAAAACTGGCTGATTGTTTTGCGACTGATATGCCCGCTGTCTTTTAAAGTTTGATAAATTTGGGCAGACAATTCTTTGTTTTCTGCAGAATGAGTTGAATGGTAATGGTCAAAAGCAATATTAAAACCAGCAAAATCCTGTTGATGTTCTGCTGAAATACGCTCAATAAGAGTTTCAGGACTAATGCCTTCAGCTTGCGCTCTTAACATAATAGGCGTGCCATGTGCATCATCAGCACAAACATAATGGCATTCATGCCCACGCATTTTCTGGAATCGTGACCAAATATCGGTTTGAATATATTCAACTAAATGCCCTAGGTGAATAGGACCATTGGCATAGGGTAACGCACTGGTTATTAAAATCTTTCTTGTTTGCGACATGGTTGTACTCGGAATTAGGTTGGATTGGGCGTATTATACACTATGAGACCTTTAGATTTATCTCACGCTAAATATTATGATATAAATCATCAGGCAAGTAAATTTACTCTAAATTTGTAGAAATATTGCGAGATCGCTCAGGGGTGTTTATTATTAAATT
>CAZZKU010000036.1:0-8447 GCA_964654635.1 uncultured Piscirickettsiaceae bacterium
AAAATAACAAAAATATAAATTAGAAAGTATAGATAAATTAGGAAAATGGCGGTGACGGAGAGATTCGAACTCTCGATGAGGCTATAAACCCCATACTCCCTTAGCAGGGGAGCGCCTTCAGCCGCTCGGCCACGTCACCAGACATAATATTTACTATATTTGCAGAAAGCAAATCTAGTAGATGGCACGTATGATAACGCCATTTTAAGGATTTGTAAATAAAACTATTACTTTAATTTATTCCTCCACTAAATCATAAGGCATTGGCTCAACGACATACTTGTCGCCAGCTTCTGATTTCAAATCTCCGGTAACACTTTCTAACGATTTTATTGTTACAATCGCTAAGGAAACTGTTCCTAAATAGATATCAGGAGCAGAGGAAATAATTGTAAATTTATAAACACGATCAGAACTGTCTTTTAAACGAAGAACACTAGCAGGCTTTAATAAAGCACTCCCTTCTGTATGTATTCTTAGCATACGTTTGGTTACTTTTCCCCTGTAATGCATTCTAGCAATGACTTCTTGCCCTGGAAAACAGCCTTTTTTAAAGTTTATAACGTTTAACTTATCTAAGTTTAAAAACTGGGCGATAAATTCGCCACTGGTAGCAAGATTAACCGTAGGCTGTCCTGAGACTATCTTTAATAAAGACCAATCTTGCGCACCAATTGCTTCGCCATTTGCCTTTAAAACTTTCCATACCGCTTGTAGCTCGTCTAGCGGACCGAACAGTTTATAGTTATGGTAAGGGCCTGGAACTTTGATGGCAATGACATTTTTAGCAAATTCACCAGCTACCTGCTGAACTTGAAAAACCTCTTTTAACTTGGTTGACAGGTCTCTTTGTAAATCTAAATCCGCAAATTCACCTGCATAGCCAATCTGCAAGAAGGTTTCTGATACTTCTTCTAGGGTTACTTTTGAACGCATTTTAAACATGGTTAATTTTTTTAACACGGTCTCTTTTAACGTTTCATCAAAATTTAGAAAGTAAGAATCCGCTTTTTTAAAAATTGTGATTAAAGCAATGACTTTGCCTTTTGGATCACAATAAGCCGATAATTGCGCGACTTGTTCGTTCACTTCTTTTAAATCATTAGAAAACTGGCTTTGCAAAAACTCAAAGGCATCTTCTCCAGTTACTTCAATTAACCCCTCTTTAGAAAGATCGGTAATAATTGGCCCATGCTTAACCAATAAATGTTCTATTTCTGGTGAACCAAAGCTAATAATTTGATTAGATTCATCAAATTGCGCACCTTGTGCAACTAAAAAACTTTTCCATTCTTTATTCATCTTCGTATTTTGCCTTTTTGTAAAACCTTTTTAATATCGGTATTATACGCCTAAATTGAATGTTATAATAATTCTAAATATTAAGTAGTTACACTAATCGCATGATTTTGATATAGCCTTCTTTAGGAGAAATTGATGTCCGACTCAAAAAAAGAATTTTTAACCTTTAAACTTGCCAAAGAAGAGTTTGGTATCGAAATTAACCGTGTGCAAGAAATTAAAGGCTGGGTTGAACCAAGCCCTTTACCCAATGTGCCTTCTTTTGTTAAAGGGGTCATTGACTTACGTGGTACGGTTGTCTCGGTTTTAGATTTGCGAGAAAGGTTTAAGATTCCTTCTACTTATGGTGTCACCACGGTGATTATTGTAGTCAATGTAATGACTAAATTAGGGGAGAAAACCGTTGGTTTGGTGGTTGATGCCGTGTCCGATGTTCGTATATTTGATACCAACGAATTACAACCTGCTCCAGATATATCTAAGTCTTTAGATGGGCAATATATACTTGGATTAGGAACCGTATTTGAAGACAATGACGCTGGCAAAAAAACTGGCAAAATGGTTATTTTAGTAGATTTAGACCTGCTTGTAGCCGAAGGATTACTGGAACAAATTAGCGAGCATAGTGATGATGCTATGCCCATAGGCAATGGTTAAATTTTTAACCGTGTGGGTTGGCTTTTAATTTTATTATTTGGATAATCTAAATTATAGTGAAGCCCCCTACTTTCTTTTCTTTTTAACGCACTTTCAATTATTAGCTCCGCCACTGTAACTAAATTTCTTAACTCTAATAAGTCACTGCTTAAAGTATGGTTATAAAAGTATTCACGTACTTCTTCTTTTAAAATAGTTAATCTTCTTTGGGCTTGTTTAAGCCGTTTATCGGTTCTAACGATGCCTACATAATCCCACATAATTCGTCTTAGTTCATCCCAATCGTGGGTAATTAGCACCCGTTCTTTGGCTTGGGTTACGTGCCTTGTGTCCCAAGGTTTAACCGCTTCAAATTGCGTTATCTTTACAGGTTGGTAAATTTGATTTATTTTTAAAAATGCCATCTTAGAAAACACCAATCCTTCTGCTAGGGAATTACTGGCTAGCCTATTCGCTCCATGCAGACCTGTATAAGCAGTTTCACCAATAGCAAATAATCTTGTTAAATCTGTTTGCCCATTTAAATCTGTTTCTATACCTCCACAAGTATAGTGTGCGGCAGGTACTACGGGAATAGGCTCTTTGGTCATGTCTATTCCAGCCTTTAAACAACGTTGGTGAATAGTTGGGAAATGGTGCTTTATAAAACTAGGATCTTTATGGGATATATCTAAAAACACACAATCAATACCGTGTTTTTTCATCTCATGGTCGATTGCCCTTGCCACAATATCACGTGGTGCTAAATCTGCACGGACATCATGTTCTGCCATAAATGCATGACCATTCGGCAATTTCAAAATACCGCCTTCTCCTCTAACCGCTTCTGAAATAAGAAAGGAACGATCTTTGGGGTGAAACAAACAAGTTGGGTGAAATTGGTTAAATTCCATATTGGTAATAGTACAACCCGCACGCCAAGCCATGCCTATTCCATCACCGGTAGAGGTGTCTGGGTTACTGGTATAAAGGTAAACCTTGCTAGCTCCACCTGTTGCTAATACCGTGTAGTTGGCTAGCAGGGTAATAATTTTGCTGTTTTTTTTATTTAAGATGTGACTACCAAGACATTCGTTAGTGGTTTTATCGATAATTAAATCAATCGTAATGTGTTCGGTAAGAATAATAATATTGTCGTTTTGTTCGGCTTGATTAATTAGCGTTTCAAGCACACTACGCCCAGTATGGTCGGCGGCATGGATAACTCTGCGGTTGGTATGCCCGCCTTCTTGAGTTAAATGGTATTTTTCTGAATTTTGTTCTTTGCTAAAAGGTACGCCAAAACTAACTAGGTTCTCTATTTCTTGAGTGGCGTGTTCGGCAACCAGTTTAACCGCCTTTTCATCGCACAGCCCTGCTCCAGCTTTTATAGTGTCACTAACATGCACTTCCACAGAGTCAAAAGGGTCAAGCACGGCGGCAATGCCACCTTGAGCATATTGGGTGCTGCTTTCTGAAATACTGGACTTGGCAACCAAGTAAACTTGGTAACTAGTGGCGAGTTTTAGTGCTAAGGACAACCCCGCTATACCACTGCCTATTACCAGAATTTCGGTGGTTATTTTTTTAGATTTATTAAGCAAAGTTTAGTCCTATTTAACCCATTTATAAGCAATAAAAAACGCAATTGTAACTGCAATAGCACTAATAACAAAAGCGACTTCTGCCCCGAAATTATACCAAGCAAAGCCTGCTAATAACAAGCCTAATGCTCCCCCTAAACCATGACTACTTGAAGCGTAGACTGCTTGTCCTCGACTTTTATTACGTCCAGTAAAGGCTTCATCAATTAAATATATTGCAGCGGCATGAAATAAACCATAGCTAGCGGCGTGTAATAGTTGGGCAAAAAACAAACCTATTTCACTTTCAACCGACAGCGGAATCAACACCCAACGTAAAGCGGTTAAGGCTAAACTAAGTAATAGTAAGTTTTTAGCGGTGGCTTTGCTAAACAGTTTTCTCATCCATAAAAACACACCTATTTCTGCCAACACGCCTATCGTCCATAACCAAGCAATAGCGGTTTTAGAATAACCTGCATCGGCTAAAAATATACTGTAAAAACCATAATAAGTTCCATGCGAAAACTGAATTAACATGCCAACTATTAACAAAGCAATAACATGCGGTTTTTTAATAACCGAGATAAAATTATGGGGTATGGTGGCTGTTTTTGTAACCGAAAAATCAAACAAAAATAAACTGCTAATCCAAACTAGCACGGCGGTAAACAATAGTAACCAAGGAAAGATAGCTAAACCATGTTTGTCAACTAAAAAACCGACTAATAATACCGAAAGGATAAAACCAACCGAACCCCATAAGCGAATTTTGCCATAACTTGCCTTGTCGCTTTTTAAACTGGTTAAAGTATAGGATTCAAAGATAGGCAGTGAAGAATGGAAGAAAATACTGAATAGAAAAACTGAAAATAAAATACCGTTAAAACTGACTTGTTCGGCAAATAGCCACAGACTTGCAAAGGTTAAAAAGGCACTCCATTTGACCCAGGTCATTTGTAGCCCAGTTTTATCAGAAAGCCAACCTAGTAGATTAGGGGCTATCACTTTGGTAACCACAAACAAGGCAGATAATTGACCAATTTGTAAAGCGTTAAAACCTAAATATTCATAATATAAACCTGCGTAAGGTATAAACAAACCAAACACAGCGAAATAGAAAAAGTAAACATTAGAGAGTTTAAAGTGACTGGCGTGCATCTTCCTAAAAGTCTAAAGCGTTTTCGTGTCTTGAACCAAGTCCATAACAGGAGCAATCACATCGGCATTTTGCGCTCGATTACGCATAAAATGATCCATTAACACCAGTGCCATTTTGGCTTCTGCAATAGGGGTAGCACGAATGCCGACACAAGGGTCGTGCCTGCCTTTAGTAACCATTTCAATAGCTTCGCCATTGGTATTAATGCTTTTTCCAGGGGTCATAATACTAGAAGTTGGCTTTAAGGCAATATGAGCAACAATATCTTGCCCTGTTGAAATACCGCCTAAAATACCACCAGAGTGGTTGGCTAAAAAACCTTGAGGAGACATTTCATCTCGGTGTTCTGTTCCCCTTTGTCCAGCTACCGCAAAGCCATCGCCAATTTCAACGCCTTTTACGGCATTAATGCTCATTAAAGCGTGTGCTAAATCGGCATCTAGTCGGTCAAAGACTGGCTCGCCTAAACCTACTGGTACATTGTGTGCGACTACGCTAATTTTAGCTCCCACCGAATCTTTTTGTTTCAGCAGCTTGTCCATATATTGACGAATTTCTTCTTTTTTAACTTCATCTGGGCAAAAATATTCGTTGTTATTTTCAAACGGCCAAGAGATATTTTCAACTTTTATCGGCCCTAGTTGCGATAAAAAACCTTTTATTTCAATTCCTAAACGCTCTTTTAAATATTTTTTAGCAATCGCCCCTGCTGCTACACGCATGGCTGTTTCTCTGGCAGAAGCTCTGCCGCCGCCTCGGTAATCTCGAAAGCCATATTTTTGGGTATAGGTATAGTCGGCATGAGATGGACGGAACGTTTCGGCTACTTTGGAATAATCCTTAGAACGTTGGTCGGTATTATGAATTAATAAACCAATCGGTGTACCAGTGGTTTTGCCTTCAAATACGCCAGATAAAATTTGCACAATATCATCTTCACGGCGTGCGGTGGCGTGCTTAGAAGTACCTGGTTTTCTACGGTCTAGTTCTAGTTGAATATCTGCTTCACACAGTTCCATACCAGGAGGACAGCCATCTACAATTGCCCCCAATGCAATACCGTGACTTTCACCAAAGGTGGTCACGCGAAAATTTTGTCCTAAAGTGTTACCTGACATATTTATTCCTGAAAATATTTAACTTTGATTGTTGTACTATTTGATTATTGTACTATTGAAAAAGGAATGACTTGTTGAATATTGTCTTTATTTTCTGCCAACATCAATAATCTATCAAACCCCAAAGCAACTCCCGAACAATTAGGAAGCCTGCCTTTTTCTAAAGCCTCTAATAAATTTTCATCTAATGGGTAAATGGTTTTTTGTTGTGATGCTCTTTGCGATAAATCTTGTTGGAAACGCTTTAGGTACTCTGCACTATCTTGCAGTTCTAAATAACCATTGGCTAGCTCAATGCCATTAACAAAAACTTCAAACCGTTCAGCAACCAATTTATTGTTGGTTGAAATTTTGGCTAAGGCTGAATCTTTGGCAGGGTATTCATAGACACAAGCAATGCTATCTTTACCCAGATTTTTTTCTACTATTTCAGTAAAAACCAATTGCTCCCATAACGATTTATCGTCTTTATCGACCCCTACAACTTCAGCAACCGAAAAATCTTGTAAAGTTCTAATACATTCTTTGGCACTGGCTTGATGGATATTTTCGATATGGGCATATTGTTGAAAAGCTTGTTGATAGGTTAATTTTATGACCGTTTTTTTACCTAGCAAGAGTTGGATAACCAAAGCGGTTTCTTCCATCATGTTGTCTAGCGAATAGTCTAACCGATACCATTCAAGCATGGTAAATTCGGGCTGATGGCGTGGGCTATAATCACCTTGACGATAGACTTTTCCTAAAAAATAAATATCGCCTGAACCTGCACACAACAACCTTTTCATAGCGTATTCGGGTGAGGTATGCAGAAAAAATGGTTGTTGGTTACCAATGCTTGGAATATCAATAGAGGTTTGTAATGAATCTATATAACAATCGGCAACAGCGGCGGTAGAAAGTGTAGGGACATCTACTTCTAATACAGAGTTATCGGCAAAGAAGTGTCTTATTTTTGCCAGTGCTACAGACCTTTTTTTCAAAGTTTCAATGCTTGCACTAGGTTTCCAGTTGGTATGTGCCAGTTATTTAGCCCTAGATATATATTCTTTGGTCTCGGTATTACAAATTATTTTTTCACCAATGGTAATAAATAACGGAACTTGTACGACCGCTCCTGTTGAAAGGGTTGCTGGTTTGCCACCTGAACCTGCTGTATCGCCTTTTAAACCTGGGTCGGTATCAATCACTTCTAGCACTACTTGTATTGGTGGTTTAACCGCTATAGGACTACCATTCCACAAGGTAACGGTACAATTATTTTGCTCAACTAACCATTTTTTAGAATCTGCTACGGCAGCTTCTGAGGCTTGATATTGCTCAAAACTGTGTTCGTCCATAAAATACCAAAAATCACCATCGGTGTACAAATATTGTAAATTGATTTCTTCAACATCTGCTGCTTCTACTTTTTCGGTTGATTTGAAAGTTTTTTCAATTATTTTACCAGTAATTAAATTACGATATTTAACTCGGTTAAAAGCTTGCCCTTTACCTGGAGAAACACTTGTTGTTTCGATAATATTACAAGGTTGCCCGTCCATTAAAAATTTCAAACCGTTTTTAAAATCATTTGTACCGTAAGTTGCCATACTAGAAAAACCTAAATAGTTAGTTGTAGTTATTAAGAAGTTATAAAATATGCACAATATTCTATATTTCAAAGACCTCAAAAGCAAATGATTAGAACAATAAACCAACTATGCGAACTAATTCAACTGCAACCTAGTCAGCTAAATTTAGATTCTGACAGTCCTTTTCCGTTAAAAGTTCCTAAACATTTTGCCAACCAAATAGAACCGAAAAACCCGCAAGACCCTTTGTTATTACAAATATTACCGATGTTAAGCGAGCGAGAAGAGGTGGTTGGATTTAACCATGACCCCGTTGGCGATTTAGCACTAAATCCTATTGATAGTTTGTTACATAAATATAAAGGACGAGTTTTATTAATTACCAGCCCAAAATGCGACATTCATTGTCGTTATTGTTTTCGTCGCCACTTTCCTTATGAACAGGCTAAAAAAAATAATTGGCGACAGGCGTTTGACTATATTCAACAAGACAGCAGTATTAATGAAGTTATCTTAAGTGGTGGCGATCCATTTGCCTTGTCTGAACCGATATTGATTGACCTGCTTTCACAAATTGAAAAAATCAAGCATGTTGATACCCTAAGAATTCACAGCCGAACTCCAGTAGTTATGCCTGAAAAAGCCAACCGACCAAATTTAATTGCTCGGTTAAAAGCTTCTCGATTAAGTATAGTATTAGTTGTGCATTGTAACCATGCGAATGAGTTAACCGAACAAACTCACCAACTATTCAAGCAATATCAACAAGCAGGGGTAACTTTATTAAACCAGTCGGTTTTGTTAAAAAATGTAAATGATTCGGTTGAAAGTTTAACAATACTTAGTAAAAAACTATTTAAACAAGGCGTTTTGCCTTATTATTGTCATCTACTCGACAAAGTAGCGGGTGCAAGTCATTTCAGTGTTAAAAATCGCCAAGGTTGGGGTCTATTAGAAGGCTTAAAAAAACAATTACCCGGCTATTTAGTGCCTAAATTTGTAGTAGAAATTGCTGGAGAGCCGTATAAAACTCAACTATTAAAACCTGAGAATAATGTAGATGATAAATAAA
>CAZZKU010000037.1:0-8346 GCA_964654635.1 uncultured Piscirickettsiaceae bacterium
GCTTTTATAAAAGCAGTTTTTGCTGTCGTGATCATATCCCATGATCCGCATAAATAGACCCTTTTATTTGTTAAGTCAGGGTGGTCAATTAACACTTGTTCATGTACGTTTTTAGCAGTAATAGAGTTGTTTGAATCATTCGATGATAACACTTCATGGTATTTTAAATTGCCGTGGAGTTGTGCTAGTTTAAGCATGTCTTCTCGTAGGTACAAGTCTGCTTGGTGGCTTACTCCCCAGTAAAAATCAATATTATTGGTACAGAGGTTATTTAATAGCTCATCTAATAGTGCTTTCATTGGTGCAAAGCCTGTGCCACCACCAATTAATATAATATCTTGCTCTAGTTGGCAAATATCTTCATCTAGTTGATACTGCTTGTTAGGCCCTGTTACTAACAGTTCGTCACCTGTCGTTACAGTAAATAAGCGTTGCATAAATTCAGTATCTTCACGATTGCGAATATGAAGTTCAATTGAACCGTCTTCTTTCGGGGCGGAAGCAATTGAAAATGGTTTTAAATCATCTTCAACAAACCCTAGCATGATATAGTCACCAGCTTGGTGCAAGAAAGGCGTGGAAGAGCTTAAGCAAAGCAAAATAGTGTCTTCTGTAAGGGATGATGCCTGTTGGACTTTAAAAATAATAGGACTCATAAATTAAAGCTCGTCCAAACAGGAGCGTGGTCGGAAGGTTTTTCCATTGCTCGAATAGAATAGCAAATGCCGCTATCAATAACTTTTTTATTTAAACTGTTTGTTACCAATAAGGTGTCAATTCTTAAACCACGCTTAGGTTCAGCATTAAAAGCTTTTGAACGGTAATCAAACCAGCTAAAACAGTTGGTTGTATCGGGGTGTACGGTTCTAAAGGAATCTTGCAAGCCCCAGTTAATTAGAGTTGCCCACCATTCTCGTTCTTCAGGTAAAAAACTGGTTTTTCCATCTCTTAACCAGCGTTTAGCATTGGATTCACCGATGCCAATATCTTTGTCTTCGGGTGAAATGTTAAAATCACCCATAACAACCACATTATCTTCAGCAGAACATTCGTTGTTTAGATAAGCCATTAAATCTTGATAAAACTTTTTTTTAGCAGGGAACTTGGTTTCATGTTTACGGTTTTCACCTTGTGGAAAATAGCCGTTTAATACCCTAATTTTATTGCCGTTTTTATCTTCAAAATCACCAATCACCATTCTTTTTTGGTCTTCTTCGGTATCGGTAGTCCAGCCCATTTGGTGTGCAGTTAAGGTAACGGTATCTTTATACAATAAAGCCACGCCATAGTGGGTTTTTTGACCGATATAAATTGCTTTATAACCTAATTCAGCTAAAGCCTCTAAAGGAAAATCGTGGTCTTGTACTTTGGTTTCTTGTAAGCCAATAATATCGGGTGCTTCATCTTCTGTTAGTTTAGCAAGTTGGTGAATACGCATGCGGACGCTGTTTATATTAAAAGAGACAATTTTCATGGGAATATCTTGTGTAAGTTTAGAAGCAGATAAGTATAACCTAACTTTAAATAAGTAATCTTTGAAAAGTTGGAATAAAGCTTAAAAAACTCACCAGAAACCCTAAAATCGCCAGGGGTGGTCCCCTAAAACATTCAATCCAGCTTAATTATTGTATATTCAGCTCATGTTTTGCTATGATTTAAATAATATTAATGAAGTAGAGATGATTTAAGAATGAACCGAGTTTTCCGTTTAACCATATCCTGCCCAGACCAAATTGGCATAGTTGCTAAAGTAGCCAGTTTTATTGCCGAGTTAGGAGGCTCAATTGTTGAAGCCAACCACCATACTGAAGTAGCAGAAAGCTGGTTTTTTATGCGCCATGAAATATTGGCCAGTAGCCTAGGCAATGATTTAGAGGCTTTTAAAGCCAAGTTTTTGCCGATTGCTAAGCAATTTAATATGAAATGGCAGGTTTCAGATTCAGCCACGCCTAAACGTATTGCTTTGTTTGCCAGTAAAGAATCGCATTGTTTAGTCGATTTACTTTATCGCTGGAAAGAACAAGACTTACCAGGTGAGGTGGTTTGTGTGGTAGCAAACCACGATGATTTACGCTCAATGGTTGAATGGTATCAAGTGCCTTTTTATCATGTTCCTGTGGTGGCGGATAATAAAGCGGAAGCTTTTGCTGAAACTGAAGAAATCATGCGTAAACAAAAAGTTGATGTAATCGCTCTTGCTCGTTATATGCAAATATTGCCACCGAATATGTGCGAAATTTATACAGGCAGAGTGATTAATATTCACCATAGTTTTTTACCTTCTTTTGTCGGTGCAAAGCCCTACCATCAGGCATTTAAACGAGGGGTTAAGCTAATTGGTGCTACCTGTCATTATGTAACCGAAGAGTTAGATGCAGGGCCGATTATTGAACAAGAAGTGGTACGAGTAAGTCATGCTAACCATGTTGATGACTTGAAACGACTAGGGCGAGATGCTGAAAAAATTGCCCTAGCACGTGGTTTACGCAACCATTTGGAAGACCGTGTGCTTATTCATGGCAATAAAACCATCGTTTTTAATCTTTAAACGTTTATTTTTAGACCATTTTTATATAAATCCTATATAATGCTAAATTAATATTTAACCATGGCTAAATATTCTGCCATGGTTCACTTTTTGATGCATAAATAATAGGAATTAGTTTTTGTGAATAAATTAATAGGTAGCTTTCGGCTAGCCATAATCTTGCTAGCCACTGTTTTTAATATTGGGCATGCTCAAGCACATGGAGAGCATTCGACTCCTTTAAATATAGTAACCACCACAGGCATGGTTGCTGACTTGGTTCGTAATATTGGTGGCACAAGGGTTAGTGTTGTTAGTTTAATGGGAACTGGGGTCGATCCTCACTTATACAAAGCCACCCAGGGCGATTTAAGAAGATTGGTTGATGCCGATATTATTATCTATAACGGTTTGCATTTAGAAGGGAAAATGCAAGACATATTTGACAAAATGGCAAAGAAAAAACCGGTATTTGCGGTTACAAAAAACTTAACCCCTAGCGATGTTATGAAAGCAGGTGATTTATATGACCCGCATATTTGGTTTGATGTGGCGTTATGGAAAAAAGCGGGACAAACCGTTTTTCAAGAATTGTCTAAAATAGATTCTGCTAACGCCTCTTATTATGAAGATAGAACTATAAAATATTTAATAGAGCTAGATTTGTTAGATAAATGGGTGAAAGAACAAATCAAATCTATTCCTAAAAATCAGCGTATGTTAATTACCGCTCATGATGCTTTTGGCTATTTTGGTCGTGCTTATGATATTGAAGTACGTGGTTTACAAGGGATAAGCACCGCTTCTGAATTTGGTTTAAATGACATTAAACGCTTAAAAGAAGTGATTGTAGAACGTAATATTAAAGCGGTATTTGTTGAATCAAGCGTGCCTAAAAAATTCTTGCAATCGTTAGTAGCAGGGGTAAAAGCAGAAGGTGGGAATTTACGTATTGGTGGCGAGCTTTATTCTGATGCAATGGGCTTAAAAGGCACGCCAGAAGGCACTTATATTGGCATGGTTAGACATAATGTGAATACCATTGTTGACGCACTAAAATGATAAAAATTGAAAATGCGCCGCTAATTATTGAAAATATTAGTATGCGTTATCAGCATAAACCTGTATTAACCGATGTAAGTTTTCAAATTCCTGAAGGCAAAACCATTGCTATTGTTGGGCCAAATGGAGCAGGGAAATCCACCTTGTTAAAAGGCATTATGGGGCTTGAACCTTTAATGTCTGGGCAAGCATTGTTTTTTGGTGAACCGTTGGATAAAAAGCGTTTAGCGGTTGCCTATGTTCCACAGCGTGAAGAGTCGGATTGGGACTTTCCGATTAATGTAATGGATGTGGTTCTAATGGGACGGCATGGTCAATTACGGTTTTGGCAACGCCCTAGTAAAGCCGATGTGGCGATTGCCAAGCAAGCTCTTGAGCAGGTCAATATGCTGGAGTTTCGTGACCGTCAGATTGTTCAATTGTCTGGTGGACAACAACAACGAGTTTTCCTCGCCAGAGCCTTGGCACAAAAAGCCAGTTTATATTTGATGGACGAACCTTTTGCAGGGGTCGATGTCACCACTGAAAAAGCAATTATTAACCTATTTGATGAATTAAAAGCCAAAAATAAAACTATTGTTTGCGTGCATCACGACTTAAACACGGTAGGAAATTATTTTGATTGGGTGGTGATGATTAATGCACGCTTGGTTGCCGCAGGGCCTACTGAAGAAGTGCTAACCGCTGAAAATTTAAACAAAACTTATGGCGGACGCTTATCCTTATTGAATGAAATGACCGAAAAGCTGTACCGAACCAATTTAGACAAGGTACACGATGAATAGTTTAGCGGGGTTCGAACTAATAGAACCCAGTTTCTGGATGTTATTTATCGAGTTTTGGAAATTTAACGACATTAATGCCGTTTGGGTATTAATTGGTACGGTTTTATTAGGAATCTCCGCGTCAGTTATTGGCAGTTTTGTGTTTTTAAGAAAGCGTGCCTTAATGGGTGATGCGCTAGCTCATGCCGCCTTACCAGGGGTGATGATTGCTTTTATTCTGTTTCAAGCCAACGATCCTTTTATTATGTTTTTGGGAGCAGTTTTCAGCTCCTTTATGGGGCTGTTTTTGATGGACTGGTTGCCCAAAAACACTAAAATAAAACCCGATGCAGCTATGGCAATTACCCTGTCATTTTTTTTCGCATTGGGCATGATGGCGTTATCTTATATTCAAGGCTTAGAAGTAGCAGGAAAAAGTGGTTTAGATAAAATATTATTTGGGCAGGCGGCAGCGATGTTGCTAGCGGATTTATATTTATTGTCAGCCGTTGCTCTGCTTGTTTTAACCGTTGTTACCATTTTCTTCCAAAAATTTAGGCTAATTACTTTTAACCGAATTTATGCAAAATCATTAGGTTTAAACATTGCTTTTTATGATGTTGTGCTTGCTTTGCTAATTGTATTGTCGGTGGTTATTGGCTTACAAATTGTAGGGGTTATTTTAATGGCAGCACTGTTGTTAACACCCATTGCTGCCGCTAAATTCTGGAGTGCCAAGCTGCCCGTTATGTTGTTTACCGCAGGAGCTATTGGCGGAATAAGTGGCGTGGTTAGTGCCAATATATCCTATGTTGCCCCCGCAATGCCAACAGGGCCGTGGATGGTGGTAGTGTTGTCAGTTTTATTTATATTATCTTTCTTGTTCGCCCCTCAACGTGGGTTGGTTTCAAATTTAAGGCAACAAAGCAAATTACGTAAACAAGTTCGAGAAGAAAATGTATTAAGAACCTTGTATGTTTTAAACGAACGAGACCCCGCCAATAGTTCAAAACCTTTAAGGTTAGACGGTTCTTATGAAGTTGAAGATATTTTAAAATCACGTAGCGGGTCTTTTTCTGAACTACAAAAAACCCTTTCGCGCTTGTCTAAAAAAGGTTTGTTGTTGACTGTTGCAAATTCACAATCCGCAGTTGTATTAAGCAATGAAGGGCAAAGTTTAGCGATAGATTTAACGCGTCGCCACCGTCTATGGGAAAACTATTTAACCGAACAAGCAGATATTGCCCCAGAGAACGTGCATCAACAAGCCGAAAAAATAGAACATCTATTAACCGAAAAACAAACTCAAGAAATTGAAAAATCATTAAAAGGTTCAGGAAAAGAAGATCCGCATGGCAAGAATATTCCAGCTAGTCGCCCTAGCTCGCAGAGAGAAGATAAATGATGTACGATATTTGGGTGTTAGCAATATTAAGCTTAGTCGCAATCAGTTGTTCAATGGTGGGCGTGTTTTTAATTTTAAGAAGAATGGCACTGTTAGGCGATGCGATTAGCCACTCTATTTTGTTAGGCATTGTACTTGCCTATTTAATTACCGACAGCCGTTCTCTTATCGCCATGTTTATTGGTGCAACCTTAATTGGCTTGCTCACCGCTTGGCTATCTAACTCCTTGCATAGAATAGGGAAATTGCAAATAGATGCCAGTATGGGCATTATTTTTACCTGGTTTTTTGCAATGGGGGTGATATTAATTACCCTGTTTGCAGGACAGGTAGATATTGACCAAGAATGTGTATTGTATGGTGAAGTCGCTTTCGCCCCGTTTGATACCATCGTCTTTGGCAGTAGCAATATTGGGCCGCGTGCTTTTTGGGCAATATTAATGATTTTTGTTTTAAACCTAGTTATTATCGTGGTCGCCTTTAACCGCTTTAAGCTAGTGTCTTTTCACCCAGCTTTAGCCATGTCATTAGGGATTTCAGTTACTTTTTGGCACTATGTATTAATGACCATGGTATCTTTAACAACCGTTGCATCGTTTGATGCAGTCGGCGCTATTTTGGTAGTAGCACTGCTGGTAATACCTGCCAGTACCGCTTATTTGTTAGCCACCTCTTTAAAAGGCATGTTAATTATAGCGGCACTTTATGCTCAAATATCAGTGCTAATTGGCTATGCTTTGGCAACCTATTTAGACAGCAATATAGCCGCATCAGTTGGCGTGGTTGCAGGGGTGTTGTTGTTATTGACGGTTGGCGTACAGCAGTATCAGAAAAAAAGAGGGCAAGAAATCATCTCTGCTTAGTTTTTTTCTTAATTGTACCCAGATCATCTAAGCTAATTTCATAAACGCTCGATTTATTTCTATTCGGACCTTTCATCACCTCTTGAGCAGACCAAGCATGCCCATGAATAACCTCAAAAGTTGCAGGAATAAGCTCTTTAGTTCTAAATTTTTCATACTCTTTTAACATAGAGTTAAATTTTTGCTTGCCCATTAAACCTACATCTCTACTAGCAGTAGCGTTGGTTGCCCCTATTGCCTTTAAATCTTTAAGCACCCCAATTGGTTTTTGATAGGTAAGAGTGTATATTTCCGTGTCCATAACAGGTTGACCAAAACCATTTCTAACCAAAGCATCGCCCATATCGTGCATATCAATAAACATATTTACATGCTGTTTATCATCTACCGCTTGCCAAGATTTGCGTAATTCTTTTAAAGTATCAGGTCCAAAAGAAGTCAGCATCAACAACCCCTCTGGACGAATAACACGTTTAAACTCGCTTAATACCGCATCTAAATCATCACACCATTGCAACATTAAATTACAAGTTATTAGGTCAACAGAATGGCTAGCAAGAGGAATACGGTTAGCATCAGCACAGACAAAAGTGGTTTGCGGTGCTTTAACAAAGGCTAATAATTTTGTCAAAACAGAACGGTCGGTTAATTTTTCCTTAGCAAAATCTAACATTTGGCTAGATAAATCCATCGCAATTATCTTACTGTTTGGATACTGTTTAATAATCTTTTCAGTTAACAGCCCCGTACCCGCACCCATGTCTAAAATCGTATTCGGTTTTAGAGTGGTTAGCTCCAGTCTTTCAGCAACTCGTAAAGCGACTTCTTTTTGCAAAACCGCCGCTTCATCGTAGCTGGTAGCGGCTTTGTTAAAGTGTTGTTGAATGTTTTTTTTGCTAAATTTTTGCATTGTTATCTTGGGTCGCCCAAAAATCTAATAAAATTTGGCTGGTTTCTTCAGGGTGGGAAAAAAACGGAATATGACTTCCTCCCATTATTATTTCAATACTAGCTAAGGGCTGTAGTTGCTGTAAATTAAGCCGAATATCTTGCGGAATAAGCGGGTCTTTTTCACCCAAAACCCAGCAGGTAGGTTGGGTTATTTGTTTGAGTAAAGCTCGGTTATCCATATCCCTTAGCAAAATTAACCCCTGATTTAATGAGCTTAATTTAGGAAGTTTGCGGCTAGACATGTGTTTGACTAAATCTTTCATTAAAACTCGGCTTTTATCAGAACCTTGTAACTGTAATCGCCAAAACTTTTTCAGCACCGAAGACGCTTCTATACCAATAGACTTAATAAAATCGCCAATAATTTGTGGGCTAACCGAACGTGTCCAACCATCATTCTGGGTAAATCTTGGGGTAGAAGCCAAACAAACCAAACTCATTACTTTTTCAGGGCATTGAACCGCCAACTTTTGAGCCAATAAACCACCAAGAGACCAGCCGAGTAAATGGCTTTTATCAGGTAAAGCAGCACTTAAAGCTTCTAGCCAAAGGCTTTCCAAAGTAGTAGAACTATCTGTTGAAAGAGCTACAGGGCTATCACCAAAACCAGGTAAATCAATTAACACAACATGGTGTAGCGGGGCTAAATATTGTGTTGCCCAATCTTGCCAGATACGACTTTCCGCACCCCAGCCATGAATTAAAGTAACCGTGCTAACCCTTGTTGGGTCGGTATGAGTGCTAGGAATGTAGATTTGATTTAATTTCATGCCC
>CAZZKU010000038.1:0-6005 GCA_964654635.1 uncultured Piscirickettsiaceae bacterium
CTTAAATAAGCCTTAAAACGTTAATTTAAAGCCCAAAAACCCTAAAATCGCCAGGGGTGGTCTCCAAAACAGGGCCACCCCTGGTGATTTTAGGGTTTTTAAAGCTAAAAACATCACTTCACAACAATTCAAGCTACTTAATAACATTTAACTACTGTATAATCATTAATATTCAAATCTAACTTAGAGAATATAATGGCAAGCATCTTAGTCATCAATGGTCCCAACTTAAATATGCTAGGTAAGCGTGAACCAGAAATATATGGTAACGAGACCTTAGAAGATATTATTAGCGAACTTGAATCTTTGGCTGATGAATATGAAATTCGCCTTTTAAATTTTCAAAGTAACGCAGAACACGAAATTGTTGAGCGGATTCACCAAGCCATGGACAATATTGATTTTATAATCATCAACCCTGCGGCTTTTACCCACACCAGCGTTGCGATTAGAGATGCCATTAGCACCGTCAAGATTCCTTTTATTGAAGTTCATTTATCAAACATTCATAAAAGAGAACCTTTTCGCCAACACTCTTATTTTTCTGATATCGCCGAAGGCGTTATCGCAGGCTTAGGCACTATGGGCTATCAACTAGCTTTAGCCTCTGCTGTTGACCATATTAAATAAAGGATTAAAACATGGATATTCGCTCAATTCGTAAATTAATAGAAATTGTTGAACAATCAGACATAGCTGAAATTGAAATTAAAGAAGGCGAACACAACATTCGCATCTCTCGCCGTACAGAACAAGCGATGGTTGCCGCTCCAATTGCCGCCGCCGCACCCGTTGCAACAGATCAAGAACCTATTGCCACCGCACCAACGGTTGCCGTAGAAGAAATATCTGGTACAGCAATTACTTCACCTATGGTCGGTAGCTTCTATTCTGCCCCTTCTCCTGATGCCGATGCCTTTGTAAAAGTGGGCGACCAAGTTAATGTTGGCGATACCTTATGCATTATTGAAGCAATGAAAATCATGAACCCAATTGAAGCCGAAGTAGCAGGTACAATTAAACAGATTATGGTACAAAATGCCGACCCTGTTGAGTTTGGTCAAACCCTATTCATTATTGAATAATGGCTATTTACTCCCTGCAAACTTTATTTAAAATGGTGAACAATTATGATTGAAAAAATTCTTATCGCAAACCGTGGCGAAGTCGCTTTACGCATATTACGAACCTGCAAAGAAATGGGCATTAAGACCGTTGCTATTCATTCCGAAGCCGACTCTAATTTAAAACACGTTTTATTAGCCGATGAATCAGTTTGCATTGGTCCTGCCGCATCTGCTAATAGTTATTTAAGTGTCCCTGCTATTATTGCTGCTGCAGAAATTACCGATGCCGAAGCAATTCACCCAGGTTATGGTTTTTTATCTGAAAACGCCGATTTTGCTGAACGAGTAGAAGAGAGTGGCTTTATATTTATAGGTCCAGAAGCTAAAACCATTCGTTCTATGGGTGACAAGGTACAAGCAATTAAAGCCATGGTTGAATCTGGCGTACCAACCGTACCCGGTTCAGGTGGCCCTCTTGGTACAAATGATAATGAAAATAAAGAAATCGCTAAAAAAATTGGCTACCCTATTATTATCAAAGCTTCTGGTGGTGGTGGTGGACGAGGAATGCGAGTTGTGCATACCGAATCTAACCTAATTAAATCTATTGCCTTAACCAAATCTGAAGCGGGTAGTTTTTTTGGTAACCCCGAAGTTTATATGGAAAAGTTTTTAGAAAACCCACGCCATGTAGAAGTGCAAATATTGTCTGATGGACAAGGCAATGCGATTCACCTTGGAGAGCGAGATTGCTCGGTACAACGCCGTCATCAAAAAGTAGTTGAAGAAGCACCTGCTCCAGGAATTAGCGAACAACAGCGTAATAAGATAGGACAATCTTGTGTCGATGCTTGCTTAAAAATTAACTACCGAGGCGCAGGTACTTTTGAATTTTTATACGAAAATGGCGAATTTTACTTCATAGAAATGAACACTCGCTTACAAGTTGAACATACGGTAACAGAACAAGTAACTGGTATTGATTTAGTAAAAGCCCAAATTGAAATTGCCGTTGGCATGCCCTTACAAATAAAACAACAAGATGTAAAAATAACAGGACATGCAATAGAGTGCCGAATTAACGCTGAAAACCCATCAAAAAACTTCATGCCTTCACCTGGGGTAATTGAAAGATTACATCTTCCAGGTGGTTTAGGCGTTCGTTGGGATTCTCATATTTACACTGGCTATCCAGTTCCTCCCCATTATGATTCGATGATTGGCAAACTTATTTGCCACGGAACAGACAGGGAAACCGCTATCCGCAAAATGGATATGGCTCTCAATGAACTTATCATAAAAGGGATTGAAACCAATATACAAATGCAAAGTAAAATAATGAATGATAAAGGCTTCGGAGACGGATGCCAAAACATTCATTACTTAGAGCATCGTTTAGAGCATTTAGTATAAGATCTTAAGGAGACACTTAACTATCTCTCAACACTTTTTTAATTTTTCTTGATAATGATTACTAATTATATTATCATTGCAGTTAATATATCGTCTTTTTTATAATCAAAAAAGAACGAATAACTCTATAAATCGAGAACATAAAATGCTCAGACCGCCACTTATATCAAAAGCTATCCATAAAATATTGGATGAAAAAAGCGAACTAGAACGCCAAGTTTTAGAATTGCAAAAGTCGCTTGTAAACTTAAAATGGCAATATGAAGCACTAAAAGAAGATTTTGAACACGCCCTTAAAGGTAACCAATTCCCAAAACTAGCAGCTAAAAAAATTGCTTATATTGGCGGTAATAAAAAATGGCAGAATGAATATAAAGCCATTGCTCAATATTACCAAAGTGAATTGGTCGTACCTAAATGCGATAGTATTGAATCGGTATGTGAAGCCATTCAACTAGCTGATGAAGTTATTTGCCCTGTAAATTGTGCCAACCAAGAACTTTGCCAGGCTGCCGCAAGCAGTTCTACCAAATATAACAAGCCTTTGCTAAACCTAGATTCAGATAACCCAAAAAGCTTAGTTATCGGTCTTTCTGAAATTGCAGTAAAAGCATCTTTAGAAGCAAAAGAGCTTCCAGCTAAGCAATAAACACTTCTTAAATTCTGCTAAAATAATCTTTTTGTAGAACTTAACTTATGCCTTGGATTCAAATCAACACCACCGTCACTAAAGATATGGCAGAACCTTTATCAGACGCCTTTATGGAAGCCAATGCGGCTTCAGTTACCTTTGCTGACGCGCAAGATCAACCTATTTACGAGCCAGAAATAGGCACAACGCCAGTTTGGTCAAAAACCAAAGTGGTCGCTCTTTATGATGCTGAAGTTAATAGCCAAGCGGTTATTGATCTTGTCTGCCAAATTGAACCGTCTTTATCTAGCCAACAATTTAAAACTGAAGTATTAGAAGATAAAGACTGGGTAAGAGCCTGGATGGATCAATTTAAACCCATGAAATTTGGGCAAAATTTATGGATAATTCCTAGCTGGGAAAAAGCCCCTTGCAATGACCCTACCACAGTAAATCTGCAACTAGACCCTGGCATGGCATTTGGCACAGGAACGCACCCGACAACCTCTCTATGTCTTACTTGGCTAGATCAAAATCCGCCCATCAATAAAACCGTTATTGATTATGGTTGTGGTTCTGGGATTTTAGCGATTGCAGCGGCTAAGTTAAAAGCCAGCTTGGTTAAAGGAACAGATATAGATCCACAAGCGATTACTGCCAGCGTACAAAATAGCCAACGTAATAATGTAGATATTGACTTCCGACTCGTTGCTAACTTTCAGTCTGAACCCGTTGATCTAGTATTAGCCAATATTCTTTCTGGTCCGCTAAAAGAACTAGCCCCTACATTTAAAAAGTTATTAAAACCTAAAGCCACACTGGTGTTATCTGGATTATTAACAACCCAAGCCAACTCTTTAATTAACTTCTATACTGACCTAGGCTTTCAGTTTGAAGAACAAAATAACCTAGATGATTGGTCACAACTTAGTTTTAAAAATGCTTAACCGACCCTTTCAACTTAATAAAAATTCACTAGCACTTGCCCCTATGGCAGGTATAACAGACCGAGTGTTTCGTGATATTTGTCGTGATAATGGAGCTGACTATGCGGTAGCTGAAATGGTTGCTTCTAAAAAGTCTTTATGGCAGTCGGCTAAATCTTCTTCACGCCATGCCGATGACTCTGAAACGGCTCCTCGTATAGTCCAGCTATTAGGCACTAACGCCAATGAGCTGGCTGAAGCCGCAGTATGGCAACAAAGTAAAGGTGCTCAAATAATCGATTTAAACATGGGTTGCCCTGCTAAAAAAGTATGTGATGTTGCTGCTGGGTCTGCTTTGCTAGCCCACCCTAAACTAGTTGAAACCATTTTTAAAGAAGTTGTAAAAGCGGTAACAATACCGGTTACCGTCAAAATACGCACCGGAAGCAGTGCTGACAATAAAAATGCACTGGAAATTGCCCAACTAGCTGAACAAAATGGTTTAGCTACCATTACTATTCATGGCAGAACCCGCACCGATAAATTCCGCGGAAATGCAGAATATGACACCATAAAAGCCGTAAAACAAGCTGTCCAGTTCCCTGTAATTGCAAATGGTGATATTTGCTCACCCAAGCAGGCTGAATTTGTATTAAAATACACAGGTTCTGATGGCATTATGATTGGACGAGCGGCGCAAGGCTATCCTTGGATATTTAGGGAAATAGCCTATTATTTATCGACTGGGAAGCAACATAAAAAACCTTGTGCTAGCGAATATAAAACCACCATGATTAAGCATATCAAAGGTATCCACCAGCTTTATGGTGAACACCTTGGAGTAAGAATATCCAGAAAACATATAGGTTGGTACAGCCAGCACTTAACGCAAGGGGTAGAGCTTAGAAAAGCTTTTAACCAACTAAACAACCCCTGCGAACAAATAGATTTAATTGGTCAATATTTTGCAAAAAACAATCTCTAACAATCCCAGTTCGTTAAGCGAGCATGTAACCAAAACACTAGAAGATTACTTTTCTATTTTAGAAAATGAAATCCCTAGTGACGTTTACCAAATGGTCACGCAACAAGTTGAAAAACCCATGATTGAATTTGTGCTAAAAAAAAACAATTACAACCAATCTCGTACTGCAGAAATGCTTGGGATTAACCGCAACACCTTACGCAAAAAAATTCAGCAACATCAAATTAAAAAGTAAACTTATCATAAATCTATAACCTTAATTAAAAAAGAGAACATCCATGAAACCAGTTCGCCGTGCCTTAATCAGTGTATCTGATAAAACAGGAATTCTTGAGTTTGCTCAAGAACTTGTCAAAATGAATATCGCTATTCTATCTACTGGCGGTACTTACAAAGTATTAACCGATGCGGGTTTAAATATTACCGAAGTTTCAGAATACACTGGTTTTCCTGAAATGATGGACGGACGAGTAAAAACCTTACACCCAAAAATACATGGCGGGCTATTAGGGCGACGTGGACAAGACGATGCCATTATGCAAGAGCATGGGATTGATGCCATAGATATGGTGGTGGTCAATTTATACCCTTTTGAGGCAACAGTAGCTAATAAAGATTGTTCTTTAGAAGATGCCATTGAAAATATTGACATCGGTGGCCCAACCATGCTTCGTTCGGCGGCAAAAAACCATAAAGATGTGGCGGTTATTACAGACCCTAAAGACTATACGCGCATTATTGAAGAACTAAAGCTTCATAAAGGGCAATTAAACAATGCCACTCGCTTTGACCTAGCCATTAAAACTTTTGAACAAACAGCTCGTTATGATGGTGCTATTGCAAATTATTTTGGTACGATGTTTACCAATGATGAAGAGGTAACTTATCCACGCACCTTTAACTGTCAATTTGATTTAAAACAATCCTTAAGATATGGCGAAAATCCACATCAAACAGCAGCTTTTTATACTGAAAGACAACCC
>CAZZKU010000038.1:6105-8315 GCA_964654635.1 uncultured Piscirickettsiaceae bacterium
CTGAAGCATCTATTTCAACCGCTAAACAGTTACAGGGCAAAGCATTATCATTTAACAATATTGCCGATACCGATGCCGCATTAGAGTTGGTTAAAACTTTTGCTGAAATAGCGTGTGTCATTGTTAAACATGCCAACCCTTGTGGAGTGGCAATCGGTACAGATGTGTTTGAAGCTTACGATAAAGCCTATAAAACAGATCCTACTTCTGCTTTTGGCGGTATTATCGCTTTTAACCGTGAATTAGATGCAACCACCGCACAAGCAATTGTGGAGCGCCAATTTGTAGAAGTAATCATTGCTCCTAGCGTGAGCGAAGATGCTCAAAAAGTTATTGAAAGTAAAAAGAACTTACGCCTATTAGTCTGTGGCGAATTAGGCGAACAACTTCCTGCTTTTGATTTTAAAAAAGTCACTGGTGGGCTACTAATTCAAGACCGTGATTTAGGAACTTTAACTAGCGATGACTTAAAAGTTGTTTCAGAAAAAGCACCGACAGAAGCACAAATGACTGACCTACTCTTTGCATGGAAAGTTGCAAAACATGTTAAATCAAACGCCATTGTTTATGTCAAAAACGGCATGACTATTGGCGTAGGAGCAGGACAAATGAGCCGAGTTTATTCTGCAAAAATTGCTGGAATTAAAGCCGCTGATGAAAAATTAGAAGTGCCTGGTTCGGTAATGGCATCTGATGCTTTCTTCCCATTTAGAGATGGGATTGATGCTGCCGCTGCCGCAGGAATTACCGCTGTGATTCACCCAGGTGGCTCTATGCGAGATCAAGAAGTTATTGATGCCGCAAATGAACACGGCATTGCCATGGTATTCACTGGCATGCGCCACTTTAAACACTAAAAACATCGACGAAGGTAAACTATGAACGTATTAATTATAGGCAGTGGCGGTAGAGAACACGCACTTGCCTGGAAAACTGCACAGTCAGACAAGGTAAAAAAAGTTTTCGTAGCTCCTGGCAATACAGGCACTGCACTAGAAAGCAATCTTGAAAATGTAGATATTCAAGTTGATGATATTGCTGGCTTAGTAAAATTTGCACAAAAAAATGATATTGGATTAACCATTGTTGGACCAGAAATACCTCTAGTGTTAGGAGTGGTTGATGCTTTTGAAGAAGCTGGGCTTAAATGCTTTGGTCCTAATAAAGCCGCCGCTCAACTTGAAGGCTCTAAAGCTTTTTCTAAAGATTTTCTTGCTAAACATAACATTCCTACAGCATCCTATGCAGTATTTACCGAAATCGCACCGGCAACTGAATATATTAATAAAATGGGCGCACCAATTGTTGTTAAAGCAGATGGATTAGCGGCAGGAAAAGGCGTTATATTAGCCGATACCACTGAAGAAGCTATTTCAGCCGTAACGGACATGCTTGCTGGTAATAAATTTGGCGATGCTGGCTCAAGAGTGGTTATTGAAGAATTTTTACTAGGCGAGGAGGCAAGTTTTATTGTTATTGCTGATGGTAAAAACATTTTACCCATGGTAACTTCTCAAGACCATAAAGCTCGAAACAACGGTGATACAGGACCTAACACGGGTGGCATGGGAGCTTACACTCCTGCTCCTGTTGTTACACGAAGCATTCACAACAAAATAATGAACGAAATAATAAAACCCACTATTGAAGGAATGGCAGCTGACGGCGTTCCTTTTACTGGCTTTTTATATGCTGGGGTAATGATTGATAAAGAAGGCAACTCTAAGGTTTTAGAATTTAATGTGCGTTCTGGCGACCCTGAAACACAACCGATTATGATGCGTCTACAGTCAGACCTAGCCGAGCTTTGCCTAGCTGCAGTTGATAAAAAACTTGATACTGTTACAGCAAAATGGGATTCAAGAGCTGCTTTAGGCGTGGTACTTGCCGCTGAAGGTTATCCTAGCGAGGAGTATCGCAAGGGAGATATTATTTCAGGTATTGACAATGCAAACGCTTCAGATATAAAAGTATTTCATGCGGGAACTGGCTCAGATAAAGACAGTAATATCATCACTACAGGTGGTCGTGTACTATGCGTTACTGCCCTTGGCGAGAATGTAACTCAAGCTCAAGCAAGAGCCTATAAAGGAGTTGACAAAATCAGCTGGCAAGGAATGTATCATAGAAATGATATAGGACATAGAGCCGTTAATAGAGAGTTATTAAATTAATTTATCTAAAAAATGGTAGCTAAGCTAGCCTTTTTT
>CAZZKU010000039.1:0-8293 GCA_964654635.1 uncultured Piscirickettsiaceae bacterium
AATTTACATCCTCTGCAAATGCCGTGGTTAAATAGAAAAGAATTTTATAAAACCTTTAATGATCAAAAATTAACCAGTTTAAGAACTTGGCTTTATCAAACTAAAACCAAGCAAGCAGAATTTATTTACCAGCAGTTTTTAAATAATATTCAGCAAAAAAGAACTCAATTGTCTAGCGAACAAAAGAAGCTGTTTGATAAAAATTTCACTAAAATATTACAGGCTAAAAACGGTGTTTATGCCCTGGTAGATTACGCTAATTTCAAGGGGTTAGGGTTTAATGCTAAAGAACAATATCAAGGGAAAGGTTGGGGGTTGTTCGAAGTCATACTGGCTATGGATACTGCGTTAATTAAAGACCAAGGCATTTTATTTTCATTTATCGACAGCGGCAAACAGCGTTTAAAAATTCGTACCGAATTAGCACCAGAAAGCAAAAATGAACAACGCTGGATTCCAGGCTGGTTTAATCGGCTAGACAGCTACTCAACAGAGAACCAAAATTAATGTTAAAAACCATTGTAATGACCATGCGTCCACCATTTTTAATCTTAACCGTAACCAGCTTGCTCTTAGCAGTAGGGTGGGCAAATTACCAAGCTCAAGATTGGAGTGGTGCTATTTTGTTTTTGATTTCAATCGGAGCAATTGCCGCTCATATTAGTGTCAACATGTTAAATGAGTATGAAGATTTTCATTCAGGACTAGATGATTTAACCGACAGAACTCCATTTAGTGGAGGCAGTGGAGGCTTACAACAAAACCCCGCTGCCGAAAACTGGGTAGGCACAATTGCCTATGTTTTAATCGGCGTGGTTGCAAGCATTGGTGTATTTTTTATTTACATCCGTGGTTGGGATATTTTACCCATTGGGTTGCTTGGTTTAATTATTATGCTTAGTTATACCAGCTGGATTACTAAACACCCTTGGTTATGCTTACTTTCTTCGGGGCTTGCTTTCGGCCCTTTAATGGTATTGGGCAGTTATTTTGTATTAACAGGCAAGTTTGATTTTGTTTTATTCTTGCTATCAATCGTGCCGTTTTTGCTAGTAAATAACTTATTACTACTGAACCAAATTCCTGATGAGCAGGCGGATAAAAAAGTGGGTAGATTTAATTTTGTTCACCTGGTAGGCATAGAGAAAACCTTAACTTTTTATAAGCTAAATGGAATAGTCGCACTGTTATTGGCGTTGGGTTTAATTTTGTCAGGAAATCTACCTTTTAGTAGCATAATCGTTATGTTGAGTATTTTAATATTTGTACCATTATGGTTAAGTTTGCAGTATTCTAATCAACAAATTAACAATCTTAGCAGAGGGTTAGGGCTATCGGTAGCCTTTACCCTAGTTACCCCGCTGTTATTAGCAAGCGGATTATTTATAGAGCCTTTAATATGAAACAAGACAATAAACAAGACAACAAACAATACAAAACCTTGATGGACACGGTTGGTAACACGCCACTAGTAAAAATTCAACGCCTGTTAAACCCTAAAACCAACAGCATTGTATTGGCTAAACTAGAAGGCAATAACCCCGCTGGTTCGGTTAAAGATAGACCTGCTTTAAATATGATAAAACAGGCAGAAATAAGAGGCGATATTAAGCCAGGAGATACTTTAATAGAAGCCACCAGTGGCAATACGGGTATCGCTTTAGCAATGGTTGCATCGATGATGGGCTATAAAATAAAATTAATTATGCCCGATAATATGTCAATGGAACGCAAGGCATCTATGGCAGCTTATGGAGCAGAGCTAATTAGTGTTTCTAAAGAATTAGGCATGGAAGGGGCAAGAGATTTAGCCCAAAAAATGCAAAAAGAGGGTAAAGGCGTGGTGCTAGACCAGTTTGCCAATCCCGATAACCCTATGGCACATTATTTAACGACCGGCCCTGAAATATGGCAAGATACCGAAGGGAAGATTACCCATTTTGTGAGTGCCATGGGAACAACAGGAACTATTATGGGGGTTTCTATGTACTTAAAAGAACAAAATCCCGCTATTCAAATAATAGGCGTGCAACCAGAAGATGGGGCATCTATCCCTGGCATTCGTCGCTGGCCTAAAGCCTATTTACCCAGTATTTATGACGATGCTAGAGTGGATAGAACTATCGACATGGCACAAGTAACCGCCGAAAATACCATGCGAGACCTTGCCGTTAAAGAAGGTATTTTTGCAGGAGTTTCATCAGGCGGGGCAGTAGCGGCCGCGTTAGAGCTAGCAGCTGAAGTTGAAAATGCACTTATTGTAACCATCATTTGTGATCGAGGAGATCGCTACCTATCAACAGGGGTGTTTAAGTAAAATGGCCAGAGAAATAGAAAGAAAGTTTTTGGTAACAGGCACCGCATGGAAAGACTTGGCACATAAACAAACCCATCTTTCACAAGCCTATTTAAACAACATTCAGCACCAAGATTCTAAAAGTTCGATTAGAATTCGGATAGAAGATGACAAGGCGAATATCAATATTAAAAGTCTAGAAATAGGGCTTAGTAGAGATGAATATGAATATGAAATAGCCTTGGCAGATGCTCAAAAAATGATTCAAACCTTGGCAGTTGGACCCGTAATAGAAAAAATACGCTATTTAATAAATTATGCAGATTATTTGTGGGAAATTGATTTGTTTTTAGGTGATAACGAAGGTCTTATTGTCGCCGAGGTAGAGATGGAATCAGAAACCGCCTGCCCCAAACTACCTTCATGGATAGGCAAAGAAGTGACCGAATATTCTCGTTACTATAATGTGAGTTTAAGCCAAACTCCTTTCAATAAATGGACTAAAAATGAACAACAATTTTAAAAAAACACTGGCTAGTATTGCTCTAGCAGGAGCGTTAAGTTTTTCTAACCAAGTATTCTCTGCAACAGGTTTGTTTGAAATTTACCAACTTGCCGCAAGCCATGATGCAAAACTAGCCCAACAAAAAGCAATCTATGAAGCCAGCCTACAAAATTTAGACATTGCAAGAGCCCCTTTGCTTCCTCAGCTTAGTGCCGATGGCAGTTATAGTGTCAACGATAGTAATCAAGCAAGAGGCGATGTAAACACCCGTTCATTAGGCATTAACTTTAGGCAGTCGTTATATGAACACGATGTTTGGTCAAGATATGACCAAGCTAAATATATTGTTAAACAGGCAGAATACGCCATTAAAGAGGCTGAACAGGATATTATCGTACGAGTTGCAGAACAATATTTTCAAGTATTGTTGGCTCAAGAAGATGTCAAGCTAGCCCTAGCAAAAGAAAAAGCCGACCAAACACAATGGGACAGAGCCAGTGCCTCCGCAGAAGTTGGTTTAGCAAGCAAAACAGATGTGCTACAGACCAAGTCTAGTTTCGATTTGTCTAAATCGGATCGAATAAGTGCTGAAAATAATTTAGACATTGCTTATGAACAGTTGATGAAACTAACGGGTGTGGAAATTAAAGCATTAAAAGTTATCGCTTTAAACGTAAAATTACCACCAATATCTTTAGATATTAACCAGTATGCGAAGAAAGCTGAACAAAACAACTTAACTGTTTTGCAGGCAGTTGAACAAGCCAATGCAAGCGGAGAAGAAATTGAAGTTCAAAAAGCAGGGCATTGGTTTAAGGTAGATTTTAGAGCTGGTTATAATGACAAAGATTACTCTGGATTTACAGCTAATTCGGCAGCCAGCTATAAAGATAGAACCGATTTTAACATGGGTGTTTATGCCTCTATTCCTCTGTATTCAGGTGGTTTAACCAGTGCCTCGGTTAGCAAAGCACGCGCAAATTATAAAGCATCAAACGCAAGTTTAAGGGATGCCAAAGAAACCGCCCGTTTAAATGCAAGAATCCAAGTTAGAAATGTATTAAGAGGCTTGGAACTAGTCGCCGCTAACCGTGCCGCAGTACAGTCTAATGATGCTTTTTTAGAAGCCGCAGAAGAAGGTTATAAAGTCGGTTTGCAAGATTTATTAGAAGTATTAACTGCCAGAACCAACAAATTTCAAGCAAGAAGAAATTTAGCCTCTTCTTTGCATAATGTGGTGTTAAGTCGTTTAAAATTAGAAGCCGCCGTGGGTAGTTTGAGTGCTGAAAATTTAATTAATTATGAATCTATTTTATCCGACCCCGTTAATAATACGACACTTGAATCCATTCAATGAACAAGCAATTTAATCGACGTGATTTTATTAAAGCAGGTGCAATAGCCATTCCAACTTTGGCTACAATATCTGCCTGTAGTGGGCCTGTTGAGCAGAATAATATTATAAAATTTGGCGTTACCTCTCGCCCCAGAATACTCGACCCTAGAAAAGCAACCGATGCCTTATCTAGCCGAGTAAACAGGCTTATTTATCACCAGTTAGTTGATTTTGATACTGCTTTTAAAGCCATTCCCTCTTTAGCTAGTTGGCAACAATTGTCGCCAACTCATTATCGTTTTAAACTGCTACATCAACCTAAGTTTCATCATGGAAAAACACTGTCATCAGAAGATGTGGTGGCAACTTATGAATCTATTTTAGACACAGATTTTGGTTCACCACACAGAGGTTCGTTAAAAAATATAACCAAAGTGGTTGCGATTAACCAACAAGAAATTGACTTTCATTTAGCAAAAGTGGACGTTTTATTTACCGGTCGTTTGGTGATAGGTATTTTGCCTAAAGACTTGATTAAACAAGGCTATTCTTTTGCCCAAAACCCAGTAGGTTCGGGTGATTGTCAACTGGTGTCTAATTCAGAACAAAAGCTAGTGTTGTTAAGGGAAGATGGCGTTCAGTTACACTTTATTCCCGTTAAAGATACCAATGTTAGGGTGCTTAAACTCATCAAAGGCGAACTAGACATTATCCAAAATGACTTATCTCCAGAGCTACTAAGCTATTGCAAACAACAAAAAGGGCAGCTTAAAGTAATGTCACACCCTGGCACCAGCTTTGGTTATATCGGCTTTAATTTTGAAGACCCTTTGTTAGCACGTTTAGAAATGCGTGAAGCCTTAGCCTATGGCATAGACCGCCAACAAATAATAAAAAATTTGTTTGCCAACCGAGCAAGGTTAGCAGGTGGATTATTAGTTCCAGAACATTGGGCAGGTGCTCCAGAATTATCAGGTTTCGAGTTTAATCGAGAAAAAGCACAACAAAGAATTGCCCAGCTCAAAAAAATTTCAGGGTTAGTCGATAATTATTTAAATAGTGATGGTGAGATTGAATTAAGCTATAAAACCTCATCAGACCCCACCAGAATTCGTCTAGCAACCGTTTATCAGTCACAATTAAAAAAAATAGGCGTGCATTTAAATATCCAAAGCTATGACTGGGGAACTTTTTACAACGACATTAAACAAGGTCGTTTTCAATTATTCAGCTTGGCATGGGTAGGGGTTAAAAGCCCAGATATATTTCAGTACGTGTTCCACTCGGAAGCCATTCCACCCAAAGGGGCAAATAGGGGGCGTTATCGCGACCCTATCGCAGATGAGTTAATAGCCAAAGCAGGTCAAGCACAAAGTCTAACTGAACAGGCAACACTTTATAATCAGCTTCAAACCAGGCTACAAGAAAACTTAGCCAATATCCCGCTTTGGTATGAAGACCAATATGCGGTAATGCGCGAAAACATACATGGCTACCAACTTTACACCGATGGTCGTTTAGATGGTTTGTTGCAAGTACAAAAATCTTAACTTGCCGATGAAGATTAATATATCTATTAATAAACAACAACTTATTTTAGTAAGCGAGCAAGGAGTCGAGCTAAAGAAATATGCTATTAGCACCGCTTTAAAAGGAGCGGGAAACCAAAAAAACTCTAATCAAACACCACTAGGAAAGCATATCGTCAGAGCTAAAATAGGGGCGGGAGCGGTTATTAATAGTGTGTTTGTCGGCAGAAGAAAAACGGGTGAAATTTTTAATTCAAGCTTAGCCAAAAACAACCCAAACAGAGATTGGATACTTAGCCGTATTCTATGGTTGTCGGGTAAAGAAAAAGGCGTGAACCGCTTAGGCAATGTCGATACCATGCAACGCTATATTTACATACACGGCACGCCAGACTTCGAACCAATGGGCATCGCACAATCACATGGTTGTATTAGAATGAGAAATATAGAAATAATAGAGTTATTTGAACTTATTGAGACAGGCTGCTCTGTTTATATTGAACACTAGACCCACCCCTGGCGATTTTAGGGTTTTTAGCGAGTCATTTTAAACAAACGTTGTTTGTCTCTATTCCAATCGCGCTCTTTTTCAGTCGCCCGTTTGTCATGTAATTTTTTACCCTTGGCAAGACCGACAGATAATTTAACTTTTCCCCTGCTCCAGTGTAAGTTTAGTGGCACAAGGGTAAAACCTTTTTGGTCGACTAACTTAGCCAGTCGGTCAAGTTCTTTACGGTTCATTAACAATTTACGCAGGCGTAAAGGGTCTTGAACGGTGTGAGTAGATGCAGTAATTAAAGGCGTGATGAGTGCACCAAACAAATAAGCTTGATTATGTTTTAATAAAATATAACTTTCATTTATTTGAATTTTACCTTGGCGAAGGCTTTTAACTTCCCAGCCTTGAAGCTCAATTCCAGCTTGATAATCTTCAGTAATAGAATAGTCAAAACGGGCTTTTTTATTGACCGTAATGATATTTGGATTGTTTTGTTTTTTCTTTTTTGCCATAATCTGTAAATTATAACCAATATAAGCTCTTAATAATGAAAAAGATTAACCGAAATGCCTTATTACCTTATTCTGCTGAAGCCATGTTTGGTATTGTCAACGATGTCAATGCCTACCCAGAATTTTTACCCTGGTGCAATGGAGCAGAAGTTTTAGAATCATCGGAACATAAAATGATTGCTAAAGTAGGAATTGCAAAGGCAGGGATTTCACAATATTTTACAACTGAAAACAAGCTGGTTTACGGAGAAAGAATAGAGCTATCGCTAATAGATGGTCCTTTTTCACACCTGCACGGAGTATGGACATTTAAAGCCCTAGATAAAAGTGCCTGTAAAATTGAATTAGAGTTAGAATTTGAAGTTAGCAATAGTTTGCTTAATATGGCTTTATCATCTGTTTTTGAACAGGTTGTCTCAACAATGGTGCAGTCCTTTTGTGAAAGAGCAAAAAACATTTTATAGGTAATAATTTATGAAAATTGAAATAGTTTATGCTTTAAAAGAGCAACAAAAATTATACGTAGAAGAAGTAGCAGAAGGCACAACTGTCGAGCAGGCGATACAATCTTCTAAATTGTTAAAAGAATTTCCAGAATTAGATGTTTCTAAACTAGGTGTATTTTCAAAATTAGTAAAACCAGACTATGTACTACACGAGGGCGATAGGATAGAGGTTTATCGTCCGCTTATCGCCGACCCTAAGGTAAAGCGTAGAGAAAAAGCAAAAATTCAAGAAGAAACGATCTAAAAGAAACTTCAATCAATTCCAACTTGTTTATCTAATACTTGCCAACTTTCTAAATAAAGCTCTTCATCAAACTTTACTAGTAGGTGAGGGACTGCATCAGGGTGAAAGCTTTCGTCTGTTGTGTAGAAAACATACTCCCAAATCCTAGGGTCAAAAGGGTTTCTGCCAAAAGGAGGACCTAAAAGTTCTTGTACTTGTTTCATGGTTAAACCCGCTTGCAAGTAAGACAATTCTTCATGGTTAATAACTGTTCCCTGGGTAATAGGTGTTTGATAAGGTTTGAAAAATGTACAGCCTTGAAATAGTGAAAGTAGCAATAACACGCTAAATAGTAGGGTTGTTCTTTTAATAATTTTCATGCATGCCTTAATTTTTTTTATTAACAGATTGAGTAGTTATAGTTTATTATACTCCTAAATGTATTAAAATTTCTAACACAAAACTATGGAATAAGTATTTTTTATGAGAAGTGCAGAGTTAAAAAAAGTAGGCTTAAAGGTAACCTTACCAAGGTTAAAAGTATTGGAAATATTAGAGCAAAAAAGTGAACAGCATCATTTGACGGCAGAAGATGTTTATAAAGCTTTAATTGAGCAGGGCGAAGAAGTTGGTTTAGCGACGGTTTACCGAGTGTTAACCCAGTTTGAACAGGCAGGTATTGTCCGTCGTTTAAACTTTGAAAACAATATTTCAGTTTTCGAGCTAGATACAGGTGATAATCATGACCATTTAGTTTGTGTTAAATCTGGAGTAGTTAAGGAGTTTACCGATCCTGTTATTGAAGAACGTATTCGGGAGATAGCAAAAGATAAAGGCTTTGAAATAGCCAATCACTCGCTTGTGATTTATGGCACCTTCCAAGAGAA
>CAZZKU010000040.1:0-8208 GCA_964654635.1 uncultured Piscirickettsiaceae bacterium
TTTATAAAGTTTAGACATAAAAAAACCGCCTTAAATTTCTTTAGGGCGGTTTTTTGTTTAGAACGTTTTTTAGCTAATCTAAATTACTTTGTAAATTCAGGATAAGCTTCCATTCCACACTCTGATAAATCTGCACCTTCGAACTCTTCTTCTTCAGAGATACGAATGCCCATAACCATTTTCAAAATACCCCATACCAGTAAACTGGCTCCGAATACCCAACCAAATATAACGGCAATCCCTGTTAGTTGTCCAACAATAGTTGCGTCTGGGTTAGTGATTGTAACGGCAAGTAAACCGAATACACCGACTACACCATGCACCGATATGGCACCAACTGGATCATCAATTTTAAACTTGTTGTCTAGTATTAAAATAGAGAATACAACGATAACACCACCGGCTAGACCAATTAAAAGGGCTTCTAATGCGGTAGGGGTTAAAGGTTCAGCTGTAATAGCGACAAGCCCTGCTAAAGCACCGTTTAACATCATGGTTAAATCCGCTTTACCAAACTTGATTTTAGCAATAACTAATGCACCAATAACACCACCAGCAGCTGCCATTAAGGTGTTAACAAAAATCATTGAAACGGCATTAGCATCTTCAACAGTAGAAATTTTTAGTTGAGAACCACCGTTAAAACCAAACCAACCTAGCCATAGGATAAATACACCTAAAGTAGCTAAAGGCATGTTTGCACCTAAAATAGCACGAGATTCACCATTTGGTCCGTATTTACCTTTACGAGCACCTAATAGAATAACTGCCGCTAAAGCTGCTGATGCTCCAGCCATGTGAACGACACCAGAACCAGCAAAATCTAAGAATCCTAGACTATCTAAGAAGCCACCACCCCATTTCCAAAACCCTTGCATCGGGTAAATGAATGCGGTGAAAATAACAGCAAAAGCAAAGAATGCCATTAGTTTCATACGTTCAGCCACTGCACCAGAGATTACTGACATAGCGGTTGCAACGAACACAACTTGGAAGAAGAAATCAGACATGCCTGAGTAGTAAGGAGCATCGTCACCACCAGCAATAACGGCCGCGGTTGCATGGTCACCACCAACTAGGAAGCTAAAACCAGGGAAAAAGCTGTTTACTGCTTCAGCAGGGTACATTATGTTGTAACCAACTAGCATGTACATAATAACCGCGATTGCAAAAAGACCCACGTTTTTCGCTAAAATTTCGGTTGTGTTCTTTGAGCGAACCAAACCTGCTTCAAGCATCGTAAAACCAGCAGCCATCCACATTACTAATGCACCAGCCATTAAAAAGTAAAAGGTATCAAGTGCATAACTTAATTGTAATACTTGTTGTTCCATACAAAATTCCTTATGTATATTGTTTTTTAAAGAATATTAAAGAGCGATATCGCCCGTTTCTTCGGTACGAATTCGGATAGCATCTTCAAGAGGGCTGATGAATATTTTTCCATCACCAATCTTTCCAGTTCTAGCCGCGTTACCAATGGCTTCAACAACGGCTTCAACCTTGTCATCTGCAACCGCTAGTTCAATTCTTACTTTAGGTAAAAATTCAATGGCATATTCTGCACCACGATAAATTTCGGTGTGACCTTTTTGACGACCAAATCCTTTTGCTTCTGTGACGGTCATGCCATGTACATCTATTTCATGCAATGACTCTCTTACATCATCAAGCTTAAAAGGTTTGATAATTGCAACAATTAGTTTCATACTTAACCCCTGTAGTTAGTTGTTTAACTTAGATTAAAAAAATTAACTTCAGTTCTTTTTTAAACATTTGTTGTGCCAATGATTTAATTTTATTAAATAACAGGGGGTTACTGCTTAAAAAGGGTAGTCATTCTAGGTAACTTTAAATATTGTTGGTGCAGGGTTGTTTTTATTTGGTGCAAAAAATTAAAAAGGAAGGAAGCTTTGCCTAAAGTTGTTATTGCTGGTCTAATCCAGTTGGTGTCATTTATTTTATTGATTATTATTGTATGGCTGTTACCCATGTTAATTTCGCCTCCTTATAACCCTTTGTTTTTGTCGTTAGGCATGGGGTTGATTGCGGTTAGTTTTAGTGTGTGGTTTAAGCTGCCACGCTGGTGGTTTTTATTACAGTTCATTTTCCCGCTTGCTATTTATTTGGCATTAGACTCGGCACTAACCCCTTTATTTTCATTAATCGCCTTTTTAGCGTTATGGTTAATATTTTCAAATTCATTTAAGGATAGAGTGCCATTATATTTAACCAATAATATGACTAGAGAGGCTTTAAAAGATCTGGCTAGTTCTATCGACAATGTTCGATTTATTGATTTAGGTTCAGGCTTGGGTGGAAATGTTGTTTATATGTCTAAATTGGACAAGGTTACAGAATCTATTGGGGTAGAAACCGCTCCCTTGCCGTATTTAATTTCTAAAATTTACAGCAAACTGGCTGGTGGAGAAATTCTTGCCCAAGATTTATGGAAAGTTAACTTGCAAAACTTTAATCTTGTTTATGCTTTTTTATCACCAGAACCGATGGAAAAACTTTGGTTAAAAGTGCGTTCTGAAATGTTACCTGATACTATTTTTGTGGCAAACAGTTTTGCTGTACCCAATATTGAGCCATCTGAAATTTGGCAGTTAGCGGATAGCCGAAAAACCCATTTATACATTTATAAATTAAAGGATTTTACATGATAACAGCCCAGCAAATTACTGGTTGCATTAAGCACAGTCTGTACCTACAAAGAGCTTTTAATCGAGAAAAGGATTTATTGGACGGTTTACTTGCCGATAAAAATTTCCATAAAGCCTACGAAAAAGACAGCTTGGTTAGTAAGTTATTTAAATCTTTATTAGCGAGTGAAGATTTAACTGCCCTTAATCATAAATTACGCTTATTCAGAAACTATGAAATGATCAGAATTGCCATCAGAGATTTAACGGGTCACGCCCCTGTTGAAGAGGTTATTAATGACTTATCAGATTTGGCTGAAGGTTTAGTATCAGGAGCTTTAGAGTGGCATTATAGACAAGCCTGTATTCGTTTTGGAACACCTATCGGTTTGGAATCAGGCAAAGAACAAAAAATGCTGGTCATCGGCATGGGTAAGCTAGGAGGGCGTGAGTTAAATTTTTCATCAGATATAGATTTAATTTTTGCTTACCCAGAAAGAGGGTCGGCGGTTAATGAAAAAGGGCATGAAACATCAAGCGAACAATTTTTTATTCGTTTGGGTCAAGCCTTGAATCGTTCGTTAGCCGAATATACTGAAGATGGTTTTGTGTATAGAGTTGATATGCGTTTAAGACCTTTTGGAGATGATGGTTCTTTGGCAGTAAGTTTTAAAGAGCTTGCTAATTACTACCAAACGCACGGCAGAGCATGGGAGCGTTACGCGTTGATAAAAGCCAGAGTTATCGCAGGAAATAAAGCCGATGGAGTAGAGCTGTTTAATATCTTACACCCCTTTATTTTTAGACAATATGTAGATTATTCTGCTTTAGAATCCTTGCGTGAACTAAAGAAAATGATTCATAGTGAAGTGATTAAAAAAGAACGTTTTGCCAATGTTAAGCTAGGACGAGGTGGGATTAGAGAAATAGAATTTATTGCACAATCTTTTCAGTTAGTCAGCGGTGGACGGGAAAAAACCCTTCAATCTCGTTCATTATTAACTACGTTACAGGCCTGTGTAGATTTAAATTTATTGTCAGCAGAAGATGCCTTGTTATTAAAAAATGCCTATTTATTTTTAAGAAAAGTAGAAAATCGTTTACAGGAGTGGAATGACCAACAAACACACGATTTACCAACAGAAGAGTTGCAAAAATCAAGCTTGGCAGAAAGTATGGGCTATCAGACTTATGACTTATTCTTTCAAGCATTAGATGAGCATAGAGAATTAGTACAAAAACAATTTGATCTAACCTTTGCGGAGACCCCGCAAGAGCCTATCCAAGAGCTTTTCAATAATGCAGAGCAAGCTCCTGAAAAAGCCTTAGATGAAGGTGTTTCTTTGCTGTTTTTACAAGAGTTTGGTTTTTTGCAAGCAGCTGAAATAAAACAAGCTATTGATGGTTTCACTCAGTCTAAACTGTTTAAAAGGTCTTCAGATGACTCTAGGAACCGTTTTTTTAAATTATTACCCTTTATTTTTACCAGGTTGGTCGAAACAGATAATGCCTTAGAAACAATGAAGCGTTTAATTCAATTGTTTGAAAGAACTATTCAACGTAGTGTTTATTTAGTTTTGTTAGTAGAAAATGAAACCGCTATTCAAAACTTGGTTAGCTTATGCTCTTTAAGTCAATGGCTAACTGATATGTTGGTGAAAACGCCAGTATTATTAGAACAATTAATTGATGGTAATAGTTTATTTCAGCCGTTAACCGCATCAGAATTAAGAGCTGAAGCTTTAAAAATAACCGAGCTAAATTTAGGCGATGATGAAGCCTTTATGAACAATATTAGAGAATGGAAAAATGCACAGGTATTTAAAGTGGCAGCCTCGGATGTGGTTGGGCATTTACCGGTGATGAAAGTAAGTGATCGTTTAACTTGGATTGCCGAATCAGTATTACAATCAGCTTGTGATTATGCCTGGAACTTTATGCAACAACGCCACGGATTACCAGGAGGAATGGAAGAGGGCAGAAGTCCTTTTATGATCATTGGTTATGGAAAGCTAGGTGGGATTGAGCTAGGTTATGGGTCTGATTTAGATGTAGTTTTCTTGTATGAAGGGTTAGATAAATCATTAATGTCTTCAGGAAAAAGAGCCTTAGAAAATGGTATTTACTTTACTAGAATGGCACAAAAAGTAATTTCGATTATGACCATTAACATGCCATCAGGAGATTTATACGAAATAGACAGTCGTTTACGCCCCAACGGTGCAAGCGGTCTATTGGTGAATAGTTTGGAGTCATTCCAACGCTATCAACAAGACAAAGCCTGGACTTGGGAGCATCAAGCTCTAGTTAGAACTCGTGCAGTTATTGGAGATGTTCAAGGAAGGAAAGCTTTTGATTCATTTAAACAAAGTTTTATTCAGCAAGTAAGGCAAGATAAAACTATCAAAGCAAGTGTACAAGAAATGCGTCAAAAAATGCGTAATGAATTAGATAAAAGTGATGCAGATTTTTTTGATTTAAAGCAGGGTTCAGGAGGGATTGTAGATATTGAATTTATAGTGCAATATGTGGTTTTAGCGAATGCTCATAAATACCCTAGTTTAGCTAAGTGGTCTGGTAATATTCAGTTACTAAAAGAAATAAAAAGCTTAAAAATCCTTAAAGTCGAGCAAGTAGATGCACTAGAAGAAAATTATAAATTTTATAGAGCTATGTACCATGAGCTAGCATTGAAACATGTTAGTGCAATGGTTGAGAGAAATAAAGTAGCCACTCAAATTATGGCAGTAGAAAAAATTTGGCATGAGTTAATGTCTTAACCTCATGCCAAGATCTATTTAATCGTCTGTTTTTTCTACAGCTGTAGCCTTTTTTGTAGGGTTGTTTTCAGAGCTAGATATTAGCGTGTGTATAGACATCGTTTCAGCACCTTCGGGTTTACGTCTACGTCCGTTATAGCTCCTAGAGTTATAACGACTTCTTCGTCTTGGTTTAGCTTCTTTTTCCTCTTTACCTTGAGAGGGCGGGTTGTTCGAATCTACTTTGCTTCCAGTTTTATTTGATTTGTCAGCAAATTCTTGAGAGTCATTACGGTTGCGGTTTTTGTTACGGTTTTTGTTTCGATTGCGACCTTCGGTTTTATTTTCAGATCGTCCGCTATCCTCGTTAGAACCGTTATTGTTTTCTAATTTTTCAGGCTCATTACGGCGCTTGTTTCTATTACGGTTTCGATTACGATTTCTGTTGCGGTTGCGGTTATTTTCCCTTTCTGTTTTGTTGTCCTTTGTTCCAGGCTTGTCTTCACTGCTTTCTGTCTCATTGCTGGTGTTAAATAATGATTTAAACAAGCGAGAAATCAAGCCTGGTTTATCAATTACTTCAGCTACATTTTTAGATGCAGGAGTCGGTGGAGGTGAGTTAGGTTGAACATTTTTAACCGCAGGCTCTTCTTTGGTTGGTGTCGGTGCTTGCGTTATTTGTTCTGAATCGTCTTTAATCACTTCTTTGATTTTATAACTAGAATCAGATGACATTTCATCATTGCTTCTAATTCGGTCAATTAGATAATGTGGCGTGTGTAGATGCTCATTAGGAACAATCATTACATGCATTTCTTGACGTTCTTCAATGCTAATGATTTGATGACGTTTTTCATTTAAGATAAAGGTCGCCACATCAACAGGTAGTTGTACAGTTACTCGGCGAGTATTTTCTTTCATACTCTCTTCTTCAAGCAAGCGAAGAATAGATAAAGCAAGTGATTCAACACCACGTATTACACCCACACCTTTACAGCGTGGACAAACCATTTGGGTTGATTCTTCAATAGATGGGCGTAAACGTTGGCGAGACATTTCGAGTAAGCCAAAACGAGATATCTTACCGATTTGAACACGCGCTCTATCAGGTTTAACAGCATCACGCATTCTATTCTCAACTTCACGTTGATGCTTGTTTGAATGCATATCAATAAAGTCAATAACAACCAGTCCACCAATATCACGCAATCTTAATTGGCGAGCAATTTCAAAGGCGGCCTCAAGGTTAGTATGGTAAGCAGTCTCTTCAATATCTCCACCTTTTGTAGAGCGGCTAGAGTTAATGTCAATAGAAGTCATTGCTTCGGTAATATCAATAACAATTTCACCACCTGAAGGCAGTTTTACTTCTCTCATATAAGCAGATTCAATTTGTGATTCAATTTGAAAGCGAGTAAATAAAGGGGTGGTGTCTTGGTAAGGCTTAACTTTAAACACTTGTTGAGGCATGACATGTTGAATGAAATCTCTTGCCTTATGGTAGGTTTCCATATCATCAATAATTATTTCACCAATATCTTGCCTTAAATAATCACGAATAGCCAATGTAACGATATCAGATTCTTGATGTATTAAGAAAGGAGCTTGTTTCTCAACAGAGGCGGATTTAATAGAATCCCAAAGTTGCACGAGGTAACTAATGCTCCATTGCAACTCTTCAGCAGATTTACCAACACCAGCCGTACGAATGATTAACCCCATACCTTCTGGAAGATCTATACTAGATAACGCATCTCGGGTATCCGAACGGTCACCACCTTCAATTCGTCTTGATATGCCACCCGCTTTAGGGTTGTTTGGCATCATCACAACATAAGGACCAGCCAGCGTTATTTGTGTTGTTAGAGCCGCTCCTTTATTACCTCGTTCTTCTTTCTGAACTTGGATAATAATTTCCTGACCTTCTTTTAACACCTCTTTAATAGACAGGCGTTTATTTCCAGAGTCTTTAGGAAAGTATTCTTCTGCAACCTCTTTAAAAGGCAAAAAACCATGCCTTTCTGAACCATAGTCAACAAAAGCAGCTTCTAAGCTAGGCTCAATTCTAGTAATTGTTCCTTTATAAATATTGGCTTTTTTCTTTTGGTGGTGCGGGGTTTCTACATCAAGGTCATATAGTTTTTGACCATCAACTAGTGCGATTCTAATCTCTTCAGGTTGGCTTGCATTGATCAGCATTCTTTTCATGCGATTCTCTTTTATAATTATTGTAAGCAATGAAATTGTACTTTAGTGCAGAAGTTTGAAAGGGTAAGTGACGAGGGGGAGAGGGGCGTTTTTATGTAAAGTTGTTAATAATTTAAATAGCACAAATTCGCTATAGTTAATTTAAGTATCTAAGAATTTTACACTCGTTGCCGAGGGAAATTATTAAGGTCTTACAATTCTTTATAAAGCCAACACATTAGTGCAGTGAATAGCTTTTAGCCAATCCTAGCCAAAATTTTAGCTAGCGATTTATTTTTAAGTGTCTCCTAAAACCTCGTATTATTAGAAAGTCGTCTTATTATCTTCACCCTTAATTATAGGCGGCTGCGACTAGTAATATACTTTGTTTCAATACTTCCACTAAAGTTGTTAAACATTACTTGAAGTTTAATTTTTTCAAAATTGTGTAATTGAATTCGGTTTAATCAAAGGCTTTGTTTATACTAGGCTTAAAAACAACCTAAATCCTTCAACCCCGTAAATATACCATGAGTTTAAGCTAGTTGCAATTATCTCTTTCTGCCCCAAATCCCTACAATAAAAAAACTACAACAGAAACAAGCTAGTTTAAT
>CAZZKU010000041.1:0-8114 GCA_964654635.1 uncultured Piscirickettsiaceae bacterium
TTAACGTGATTTTAGTTGTTCTAAATGGTCTTCACAACAAGCATACAACCCCTCTTCGTTCTCAGTCTTTGTCGGCAAAATTAAAGCCTCTTCTAACGGAAGATGCACCTCACAAATAGCACAAGCAATCATGGCTTTAGGCTCGCGATTAGAGCTGTCTTCTACCTGCTGTTCGGTTTCCTCTTGCATTTGACGGATTCGCTTTAAGCCCATACGAACTAATATAAAAATAACAAAAATTAAGGCAAAAAATAGTAAAGCTCTCATGTTAATTATCTTATTTATCTTTGTAGGCTTGAGCGGAGCCAGGCAAATACTCAATTTGGTTTAAATCTAAACCAAGTGCCAGCATTCTCTCTTCATGTTCTTTTTTTTCTGCGAGTAGTTCAATGCTACCGTGGCTATTATTTTCAAGCTGATACATCTGCTCAATGGCTAAATGGTAGTAACGCAATAGTTTCATCGCATCTTCATCTTCATTTTTAGCACGCATTTTTAACGTTTCTAACACATTGTACAGTTCAGCTAAAGAGCGTTTTAACCGCCAAGAATACATCGCCTCTTTCATCCAAGGTTTATCGGCAAAAAAAGTTTTAACAATCCAAAAGGTTAAAATTAGCCCAGCAAGAGCACCGAGTAAGTTTAGCACAACAGGGCTAGAGCTATATTCCCTGAATAAAGAAATACTTGTGTAGGCTCCAGCAAAACCTAAAACCGCAAATATAGACATAATTATATAGGTAGAGTTACGAGTTTTTTTACGAAATTCAATTGGATCAATTTCTTCAATAGTGAACATGATGCTTTCCTTTCTACGATAAAGAGTATATTTTAGACAAAAATAGAGCCAAGCAAAGTATAATTTAATTTTTTAAATAATTAGCCTCCGAATGATGACTAAATGACCAAAACATTTCAACGCCAAGATTTTCATTTTGACCTGCCCGAACAATTAATCGCCCAGCAACCCACTAAAGAACGCACCCAAAGCCGTTTATTGGTACTAGAAGAAAATGGAAGCTTATCTGACAAAAAGTTTCCTGACCTGCTTTCTTGTCTTAATGCGGGCGACTGTCTTATTTTTAATAACACTAAAGTGATTCCCGCACGTTTGTTTGGCAAAAAATCAAGCGGTGGGGAAATAGAGATGTTAGTTGAAAGAGTGTTAGATGAAGAAACCATTCTAACGCACATACGTTCAAGCCGTAGCCCGAAAGAAGGGGCTGTTTTACGAATTGAAGACGCCTTTGACGTAGAAGTAATCGGGCGAGATAACGCCTTGTTTATTGTTAAAGTATTACCACAAGGAAATCAGTTAACCAGTGCTTTAGCGTTAATAGAAGAGCATGGACATGTTCCTCTTCCGCCTTATATTACTCGTGAAAAAGGCGAGGATAAGCAAGAAGATAAAGATCGTTATCAAACCGTTTATTCAGAACGTCCAGGCGCAGTTGCTGCCCCTACCGCGGGCTTGCATTTTGATTTGGAGCTGCTAGAGCGTATTAAAAAAATGGGGGTGGAAATAGGCTTTGTAACTTTACATGTCGGAGCAGGAACTTTTCGTCCCGTACAAGTGGACAATATTAGCGAACACAAAATGCATTCAGAAATAATTGAAGTGTTGCCTGAAACGGTTGAACTCATTAACAGAACCAAACAAGCTGGCGGCAAAGTTATTGCAGTGGGTACAACCTCTATTCGTAGTTTAGAAAGTGCTGCCAAGTTTAGTAAAGACGGCGTTTTACAACCTTTTCAGGGTGAAACCGATATTTTTATTACCCCAGGTTCTAAATTTAAGGTCATTGATGCACTGCTTACTAATTTTCACCTACCTGAATCCACTCTTATTATGTTAGTGTCTGCTCTAGCAGGCTATGAAAGAACCATGCAAGCTTACCAGCACGCCGTTGAAAAACAGTATCGATTCTTTAGCTATGGCGATGCGATGTTGGTTTTTCCTGAAAAAAAGGTTGAAAAAAATGAAATTTGAATTAGACAAACAAGATGGAAGAGCAAGGCGCGGGCGTTTAAAATTTAAGCGTGGCACAGTCGAAACGCCTGCTTTTATGCCAGTAGGAACTTATGGTTCAGTAAAAAGTATGAACCCCGAAGAAGTCGCCGCAACAGGAGCGCAAATTATTCTAGGCAACACTTTTCACCTAGCGATTCGACCGGGTATAGATATTATTGAACAGCACGGTGGTTTGCATAATTTCATGAACTGGCAAGGTCCAATCCTAACCGATTCAGGTGGATTTCAAGTTTTCAGCCTAGGTAAAACTCGCAAAATTAGCGAACAAGGAGTTGATTTTAGAAACCCCGTTAACGGCTCTAAAATTTTCATGGGGCCAGAAGAGTCAATGGAAATCCAGCGAAAGCTAGGAGCAGATGTAGTGATGATTTTTGACGAATGTACGCCCTACCCTGCAAGCCATGAAGTGGCTGCTGAATCCATGCGTTTATCGCTTAGGTGGGCAGAAAGATCTAAAGTCGCACATGGAGATAATGAAGCTGCTTTGTTTGGTATTGTGCAAGGCGGAATGTATGAAGATTTAAGAACCGAATCAATTGAAACCCTAACTCAAATTGGTTTTGATGGCTATGCTATTGGCGGGCTGTCGGTAGGAGAGCCTAAAGATGAAATGATGGGAACGCTTGATTTTACCGAACCCCATATGCCCAAAGACAAGCCACGTTATATGATGGGCGTAGGCAAACCAGAAGATTTAGTAGAAGCCGTTCGCCGAGGAATTGATATGTTTGATTGTGTGATTCCTACACGAAATGCTCGTAACGGTTTTCTTTTTACCCGAACAGGAATTGTAAAGTTACGCAATGCGGTTAACAAAACCAGTTTAGAACCGCTAGATACAGAATGCAGTTGCTACACCTGTCAAAACTACACCCGTAGTTATTTGCATCACCTTGATAAATGCGGAGAAATCCAAGGAGCAAGGCTAAATACACTACACAATTTACATTACTACCAATTTCTAATGCAAGGCATGCGTGATGCAATTAGTGACGGAAAATTCAGTGAATTTGTAACTAAGTTTTATGAACAAAGGGGAGAAGAAACGCCATCATTGTAATGATGTAATATAGCATGGCGTTTTGGCTTAAAGTATGCCACAATACTTTTAAAATTTTTATAGTAATTTTCTAGGAGAAAAAAATGAGCTTTTTTATTTCAGAAGCAATGGCAGAAGGTGCTGCTGCGGCATCAGGTGGTAGCAGTCTTTCGGCTTTGTTGCCTTTAGTATTACTTTTTGTGGTGTTTTATTTTTTGTTGATTCGACCACAGCAGAAAAAAGCTAAAGCACATAAACAACTAGTAGAAGCGGTCGGCAAAGGGGCAGAAGTTGTTACCTTTGGTGGTTTGGTTGGTAAAATTCGAGAGTTAGATGATAATTTTGTTGACCTAGAAATTGCCGAGGGTGTTGTGGTAAAAGTAGAGCGTCAAAACATCTCGCGTGAATTACCAAAAGGAACCTTAAAAGGAATAGCTGAATAAGCTTTTTTTTGAAGGTCTCCAAAGGGGTTAACAGTAGCTGTTAATCCCTTTTTGTTTTTTTAAAGAGTAGATATAAATCATGTTTGATTCGAAGACGAAAATTATTAGTAACCAATACCCCGCATGGAAATATTTCATGTTAATGGCGGTTATATTTTTAGGTGCGTTATACGCAGCCCCTAATATATTTGGTGACGATCCTGCGGTACAAATTTCTCCTGCAAAATCAGTACAGTTTGATCAAAATACTGAAACATTAATTCTTGAATCTTTATCAGCTTCAAATCTTGAAATAAAGAAGCTAGAGACCTTAAACGGCAAGTTTTTAATTCGTTTTCATAATACAGAAGACCAACTAAAAGCCAAAAGTGTTATTAAAAAACTACTAGGTCGAACAGGGGTGGTCGCTTTAAACCTTGCACCAGCAACACCAGATTTTCTTAGAGCCATTGGTGGAAAGCCCATGTATTTAGGTTTAGATTTACGTGGAGGGGTGCATTTTTTAATGGATGTCGATATGGAGGCTGCCGTTGATAAAGCGTATTTCCGTTATTTAGACGAAATTAGAGGCGTTTTACGGGCAGAAAAAATCCGTTACTTAGGTATTGAATATGAGGATTCTGCTTTAAGAATTAAGTTTAGAGATGAAGCCAACTTTGTTAAAGCCGAAGAAATGTTAGACCGAGAATATTCTCAGTATTTCAATTTTAAAACAGATAAAACCCAGCAAGCTCCGACACTTTTATTAAGGCTGAAGCCTAAGTCAATTGCCGAAGCAAAAGATTACGCTTTAAAGCAAAATATAACCACACTTAGAAACCGTATTAATGAGCTAGGCGTTGCTGAACCAGTAATACAACAACAAGGCGATAGACGTATTGTTGTTCAATTGCCAGGGGTACAAGACACCGCCAAAGCCAAAGAAATTTTAGGTGCTACTGCTACGCTAGAGTTTAGAATGGTTGAAGAAAGAGGCGATGCTTTCCGTGCACAAAAAACGGGTTACGCACCTCATGGCGCTCGTTTATATCATTTTAGAGATGGTCGTCCAATTTTATTAAAGCGTAGTATTATTGTTAGTGGTGACAATGTTACCAACGCTCAGTCAGGCATCGACCCACAATCAGGCTCTGCAGAAGTTAGTGTGACCCTAGATGGTGTAGGTGGACGTAAAATGCTAGCAATTACCAAAAAGAATATTGGTAATCGTATGGCAGTGGTCTATATTGAAAATAGAGTAGAAACCATTATTGTTGATGGCGAAAAAGTTAGAAAACGTATTACCACCAAAGACGTTATTAATGCAGCGGTTATTCGTGGTCAGTTTGCCAATCGTTTCCAAATTACAGGGCTAGACAACCCACAAGAAGCTCAAGATTTAGCCTTGCTATTACGTGCAGGTTCTTTAGCGGCTCCAATGGAAATTGTCGAAGAAAGAACCGTAGGGCCTAGTTTAGGAGCTGATAATATTAACCAAGGAATGATTTCCATTATTTCTGGTTTCTTATTGGTGCTGGTCGTTATGGCGTGGCGTTATAAAACTTTTGGCATGATTGCTAATGTGGCATTAACTTTAAACTTAGTCTTGATTATAGCAGTGCTTTCCTTACTGCAAGCCACCTTAACCTTGCCAGGTATTGCAGGTATTGTCTTAACCGTAGGAATGGCAGTCGATGCCAATGTACTCATATTTGAACGAATACGGGAAGAATTGCGTAGTAAGGTCGGTTCTATTCAATCGGCAATAAATTCAGGGTATGAAAAAGCCTTTGTCACCATTGCCGATGCCAATATCACCACTTTATTAGCAGCTATTGTTTTATTTAGCTTTGGTACAGGGCCGATTAAAGGCTTTGCGATTACTTTATCTATTGGTATTATCACCTCAATGTTCACCGCAATTATTGGTACAAGAGCTGTTGTTAATGCTATTTATGGCAACAAGCCTGTTAAAAAACTTTCGATTTAGGATAGAAATATGACAAATGCAACCGTACAGCAAGATGAAAGTAAGCCGATAAGTGGTCAAATGCTAGAAAATAGAATAGATTTCATGCAACATCGCAAGATAGCGATGTCCTTATCCTTATTTTTAGTCATTATCTCTCTAGTAGGATTGTTTTATAAAGGGCTTAATTTCGGTGTAGATTTTACCGGAGGCACGATTGTAGAACTGGCTTACGAAGAAGCTGCTGATGTAGACCAAATTCGTACCATTTTACATAGTTCGGGCTATGACCAAGCCGTGGTATTAAATTTTGGATCGGCAGAAGAGGTGCTGATTCGTATTGCACCTATCGATGGCGTGCAGTCCGCACAAATTTCTAATCAAGTAATGGATGCACTAAAAGAACAAGGCGATGCAAAATTTGAACTAAGACGAGTTGAGTTTGTCGGTCCTCAAGTCGGCGAAGAGCTAACTGAAGATGGTGCTTTGGCAGTTGTCTATGCTTTAATGGGAATATTGATTTATGTTGCCTTAAGGTTTGAGTTTCGTTTTTCGATTGGTTCTGTAGCTGCCTTGGTTCACGATATAGTGATAACGGTTGGTATTTTTGCCTGGACAGGTATTCAGTTTGACTTAACCGTATTGGCTGCTTTGCTCGCCGTTATTGGTTACTCGTTGAATGATACCATTGTTGTTTTTGATAGGATTAGAGAAAATTTTAGAACCGTTAGGGAAGGCTCGCCAGTTGATGTTGCTAATTTAGCAATCAATCAAATGCTAGCCAGAACCTTAATGACTTCCCTAACTACTTTAGTGGTTTTATTCGCTTTATTAATTTTTGGTGGGCAAATTATTCACAACTTTGCTTTAGCTCTAATTATTGGTGTGGTGGTCGGAACCTATTCCTCTATCTATATAGCCAGTGCCACCGCACTTGCGCTGGGTGTTTCCAAAGAAGACCTAATGAAGCCTGTTAAAGATGGGGTCTCTGAAGAAGAACAAGAAGCCGAATTAACTCGTTTGTTTTTAGAAGAGCAGGCGATGATTGAAGAAAAAAAAGCTAAAAAACAATAGTAAATATTAGCTGTAAGTTCCTCCTATAGTTAATGCCGTTTTCTGATAAAGTTTTAGAGTATAGAATATTTCCTCTGTTTAATTTTAATTTTACAACTATAATTAAACTAAGACTTTAAGCTGGAAAAATGATTTATGAGACTTAGTAGGAAAAATCAATCAGGGTTTATCATGTTGCTATTGGTGGTTATTTTAGCACTGGGAGCGGCAACGTATTTTGGTAGTGTTGCTCGGAATATTGCCTGGGAAAATAAAAATTCTAAGTTGCTAGGTAATTTAGATGAAGTGAATCAAATTAAGCAACAATTATTATTGTATGCGGCTAACTTTACTGAGCTGTACTCTAATAACAATACATCTCCTTATAATCTGGTAAGCCAAAACTTACAAGCATCTCCTGGCTATCTTCCTTGCCCGTTTGATTTGACCGCGAATACTATGGCAGGTCAATGTGAGGATTATGTTCTTCCAACAGGCATTGTTAACCATGAAGCGACCCCCGGTTATGTGCAAGGGTTTTTACCACCAGGTATTGCATCAAGATTGTTTTATTTTGCTAACAATACCACGCCCAATAGCAATGGGAAAAACTATATTTTATTGGTAGATGAAAGGTTCGTCTATCGTAATGCCAATTTTAATACTACAGGAACTATTCAAACCTTCCGCTATGCCCCTTTAAATAACGTTCTTGCTATACCGCCTGTTTTACAGCTAAATGATGATGGACAAAATTATGTCGCTTTAATTATTGATGCAGGGGCTCCAATTAACTATGTGAATCAAGATCAATCCACATTAAGACCTGCTTCGAATACGCCTGGAGCGAGTTTGAATGGTTATTTAGATAGGCGGTTTGCAGATGTTGCCCAAACGGTTCCGGTTAATGATAACCAAGATGGAGATAGGCGATTTTATTCCGCTTCACGAAGAAATTATGGTGTTAATGATGTAGTGGTTGGTATTACTTACCAAGAATGGCAACAAGCCGTTAAGGCAAGAATATGTGGTCAAAAAGATACTTTGTTAGCAACTACAGATGTAGGTGGGTTTTGGTTTGATGCTTATAATTCCGCAACCAATCCCGCAGGAGGAGATTGGCGAACGCAAGTAAACGGAGGTTTTTGTGATTAAACGATGCAATAAATTACAAAAAGGTTTTACTTTAATTGAAATAATGGTTGCTTTGGTCTTGATAGGTCTATTAATGGGCGGAGCAACCGCTTTATATAAGCTAGATTTTGATAAAGATAAAGATGCCCAGGCAGTAGAATCTATTGCCGAAATAAAATCAATATTAGAAACTTACCTGTTGGTTAATAAACACCTACCTTGTCCCGATACCTTTGGTTCAGCAAATGGTGAAGAAAGCCGCAGTGCCGATGGATCTTGTATTAGCAGAAAAGGTTATTTACCCGTTAAAACCTTAGATATTAAAGCCGAAGACCCCTGGAAAAACCCTTATTTTTACCAAATAAATCCCCGTGCCGAGCAAATAGCCAGAATTACCGATATTTGTGAGTCCGCTAGTGTATTTGGTAAAACGGGGGCATTAACCTTGCCCACCTCTTTTGCCCA
>CAZZKU010000042.1:0-8102 GCA_964654635.1 uncultured Piscirickettsiaceae bacterium
GTTGTTAAGTGCTTCCTTAAGTTAATCCAATAATTACTTTTCAGATTTAAGTTGATCTTTCAACAGATCACCCCAAGTATTAGCGGCAGATTCAGCTTGACCAGATGAATAGCTTTTAACTGCATTTGCTTCTTCTTGAGCATCTTTAGCTTTAACAGATAATGATAATGAACGGTTTTTACGATCAACATTCATTACTTTAGCTTCAACAGAATCGCCAACTTTAAGAACTTGGGTTGCATCACGAGTATCAACTGCTAATTCAGAAGCTCGAAGATAACCTTCAACCTCAGCCGCTAAATCAATAACTGCACCTTTTTCATCAACTGATTTTACTGTGCCTGTTACGATGCTGTTTTTACCATGTTCTGCAATATATTCGCTGAAAGGGTCTTGATCTAACTGTTTAATACCTAAAGAAATACGTTCACGAGCAGGATCAATAGATAGAATAATAGTCTCTAACTCATCGCCTTTTTTGAATTTACGAACCGCTTCTTCACCAGAAGTAGACCATGAAATATCAGTTAGGTGAACTAAACCATCAATATTTCCTTCTAAACCAACGAATATACCAAAGTCGGTAATAGACTTGATGCTACCAGAAATTTTATCACCTTTAGAGTGAGTTGCAGAGAAGCCTTCCCATGGATTAACAGTACATTGCTTGATAGATAAAGAAATACGACGACGTTCTTGATCAACATCTAACACTTTAATTTTAGTTTCTAAACCAAGGTGAACCACTTTTGATGGGTGGATATTGCGGTTAGTCCAATCTAGTTCAGAAGTATGAACTAAACCTTCTATGCCTGCTTCGATTTCAATGAAAGCACCGTAATCAGTAATGTTAGCAACTTTACCCATAATTTCAGAACCAATTGGGTAACGAGAAACCATATCAGACCAAGGATCTTCAAGTAGTTGTTTCATACCTAGAGATACACGATTTTTCTCTCTATCAAATTTAAGTACTTTAACTTTAATTTCATCACCAACTTGGATAACTTCTGAAGGGTGATTAACACGACGCCAAGCCATATCTGTAATATGTAATAGACCATCAATACCACCAAGGTCAATGAATGCACCGTAGTCAGTAAGGTTTTTAACAATACCGTCAAGAGTGGCACCTTCTTCCATGTTAGCAAGTAATGCTTCACGCTCAACACTGTTTTCAGCTTCAATAACCGCACGACGAGAAACAACAACGTTGTTACGCTTACGATCAAGTTTAACAAGCTTAAGCTCAATTTCTTTACCTTCAATAAAACCGAAGTCACGAATAGGACGAACATCAACAAGTGAACCAGGTAAGAAACCACGAACGCCTTCAACATCAACAGTTAAACCACCTTTAACTTTACCTGTAACCAAACCTGTAACAGTTTCATTATTTTCAAGAGCTGTTTCAAGACGGTCCCAAGTTTTAGCACGCTTCGCTTTTTCGCGAGATAGACGAGTTTCACCGGAACCATCTTCTAGGGTTTCTAGGTATACTTCAACTTCGTCACCGATGTCAACTTCAAGCTCACCAGAAGAGTTTAAAAATTGTTGTCTAGGAATGGCTGATTCAGACTTCATGCCTGCATCAACTAATACAGCTTCTTTGTCAATAGCTACAACTGTACCTAAGATTAAAGAGCCGGTTTTAAATTTGTCTTGTTCAATAGACTGTTCAAATAGTTCAGCGAAAGATAATTCACTCATGGATAGTTACCAAAATGTTAATGAGACGTTAAATGTCTCTAGCCAATTATTTTCTGCAAATTTGGGGTATTCAAAAATAATTGGGTCAATTGAGACCTTTGCATAAATGGATGCAAAGGTCTCTGTTAAATAATTAAATAGTTTGCCCAAAATACTATTCATAAAAAATCTTTTAAAACACGGGCTACTTGCTAATGCCTGCTAAACACCAACACCTTGTTTAAACAGGATGTTTTCAGCTTGTTTACAGACTTCTTCTATAGATAAAAAAGTCGTATCAATCGTAACAGCGTCTTTAGCAGGCACTAAAGGAGAGGCGGATCTTGTTCTATCGCGCAGGTCTCTTTCTTCAATGTCCCGAGTTATCTGACTAATATTAGCATTAACTCCTTGTTTTTTCAACTGTTCTACACGTCTTTTTGCCCTTATTTCGGCTGAAGCGGTTAAAAACAACTTAACAACGGCATTAGGAAAAACAATCGTTCCCATATCTCGCCCATCTGCTATTAGCCCAGGAAGCTGTGCAAAGTCTTTTTGCCTTTGCAATAAAGCAGCTCTAACTTCTGGAATGGCGGCGACAACAGAGGCAACCGCGGCAGTTTGTTCATTGCGAATATTAGCGGTTACATCTTTACCTTTGTAAAAAATTGAGCCAGATTCAAAACTAACGGGTAACTCTTTTGCTAATGACACTAGGGCAGAAATATCATCTGTTTTTATATTTTCAATGACCGATCCATAAGCTAAAGCACGATAAATTGCTCCACTGTCCAGCAACTGAAACCCTGTTTTATCGCACAACCATTGAGTTAAGGTTCCCTTTCCGACTCCACTTGGTCCGTCTACGGTAATAATAGGTATCATGTATTCACCGCTGTCACTTTCATGCCTATTTTGTTAATCAGCTCTATAAAGATAGGAAATGATGTTTTAACATTGGCACAATCATCAATTATTATTTCATCTTTCGCATTTAGCCCAGCAATGGTCATTGCCATTGATATACGGTGGTCGTGATGGCTTTCTATTACCGCATTTTGCTTGGTTTGCTTGCCACCTTTAATTATCATGCCATCAGGTGTACCCGTTGCATCAATACCAACCGCAAGCAAGGCATCTACCATTACTTGGATTCGATCAGATTCTTTAACACGCAACTCTTCAGCACCCGATAAAACTGTTGTTCCTTCGGCAGAAGCGGCGGCGACAAACAATACGGGAAACTCATCTATTGCTAAAGGGACAAGATGCTCTGGAATATTAATTCCTTTTAGTTTTGAAGAAGTTATATGAATGTCTGCAACAGGTTCTCCGCCTACCGTACTTTCATTTTCTAATGTTATATTTGCACCCATTAGTTTTAATATATCAATAACACCCGTTCTAGTAGGGTTAATCCCTACATGCTCAATCACCAAATCTGCTTCTTCTGCTACGGCTGCGGCAACCATAAAAAAGGCAGCTGATGAAATATCAGAAGGTACATCTATATCGCTAGCGGTTAGCTTGCCACCACCTGTTAGGCTAATTTTAGTTCTTGAAGTATCTAGTTTTTCTGAAATAACTTCATAGCCAAAGCCGTTGAGCATTCTTTCGGTATGGTCTCTAGTTGGAGCTGGCTCAATAACGGTTGTTGTGCCTTTAGCAAATAACCCAGCAAATAATATGCAAGACTTAACCTGTGCACTTGCCATTGGCATAATGTAGTCAATCGCCGTTAAGTTTTTGCCGTTTGAAATATTTAACGGCGGCATTCCACCATTGGCAGTCGTAATTTTTGCGCCCATTTTACTAAGTGGGTCGGTTACTCGCTTCATCGGTCTTTTTGATAGAGAAGCATCGCCAATTAGCTCACATTCAAAATCTTGACCCGCTAATATGCCAGACATTAGGCGCATTGCTGTGCCAGAATTTCCCATATCAAGAGGGTTGTTTGGTTTTTTTAAGCCACGCAAACCCACTCCGTGAATGGTTACTTTACCATTAACGGGCCCTTCAATTTTAACCCCCATATCTTGAAAGGCTTTTAAAGTAGCTAGACTGTCATCACCTTCTAAAAAACCTGTAACATGGGTTGTTCCGCTTGCTAATGAACCTAACATAATACTACGGTGAGAAACTGACTTGTCGCCAGGAACTCGAATACGCCCTGCTAATTTACCGCCAGGTTGTACTTTAAATTTAACATTATTTGCCATTGTCGTCGCTCTCTTTAATTAGTTGATTGCGAGAGTCTCTAGCCCTTTCAAATAAACTATATAGCTCTTCACCTTGTTTATTTTCAACCATTGTTATCATTTTATTCAATTCTATTTGGTAGGATTTTAACCATTTGGCTAAGGATTCGCTATTGTAAGTTGCGATGTCTCGCCACATGGTTGGGTCGCTAGAAGCTATACGGGTAAAGTCACGAAAGCCCCCCGCGGTGTATTGAAAAACATCACCTAAATTTTTATTATCGGTTAATAAATCAACCAAACCAAATGCCAATAAATGCGGTAAATGGCTAGTAGCCGCTAACACTTCATCGTGATAACTGGCCTCCATTTCAATTACTTTTGCTCCCAATGTTTGCCACAGATTTTTAACAAGGTTAATATCTGTTACAGAATTAAACTTGGTTGGGGTAATAATTACTTTATGGTTAATATATAAATCACCATCAGCGGCTTCAACACCGCTTTTTTCTTTACCCGCAATAGGGTGTGAAGGAATAAACTGGCTAAACTCTTGACCAAATACGGTTTTAGCTGCTTGAATGACGCTTTCTTTAGAACTGCCTGCATCGGTAATAATCGTACCTGGTTTTAAATAGGGTTTTATTTTGCTAAAAATAGTTTCAAAAGCACCCATCGGTACGGCAATAAAAATTAAATCGGCATGCTCAATCGCTGTGGCTATATCTAAACTAAACTCATCAATAATATTTAATTCAACCGCACGGGAAAGTTTTGTTTTGCTTGAACCAAAACCCATTATATGAATATTGGGCAGTCGTTTTTTAATACCTTGCCCGAAAGAACCGCCAATAAGCCCTACCCCAATAATGGTGATTTTTTTAATGCTATGGTTTTGCATTTTCTTCTCTTAAAATAAGGCTTAAAGCCTGCATAAAATGTTGGTTTTCTTGTGCCGAGCCAATAGAAATTCGTAGATATTCTGGCATACCATAATTGGCTACAGGGCGAACTATAACCCCTTGTTCTAATAATTTATTATTAATTTCTGAAGCATTTTTTCCTAGTTTAACACAAACAAAATTACCATAAGAAGGTATATATTCAAGCTGGATTTGCTTAAAAAACTTGGTTATTTTTTCCATTTCTAGCTTATTGTTTTTAACCACTTCTCTTACAAAGAAAGTATCTTCCAAAGCAGCACTAGCGGCAACTTGGGCAAATTGATTTACATTAAAAGGCATGCGTAATTTTTCTAAATAACCAATTAATTCGGCACAACCAACCATATAGCCAATTCTTAACGATGCTAAACCATAAGCTTTAGAAAATGTACGGGAAACCAATAGGTTAGAATGATTTTCTAAATAGTCTAAACCATTAACGGTTTTTCCTTTTTCAACAAATTCAAAGTAGGCTTCATCTAAAACCACTATCACTTTTTCAGGAACTTGCTTAATAAAGCTGTCCCATTCAGCAACACTAATTAAAGTACCTGTTGGATTATTAGGATTGGCTATATAAATGATTTTTGTTTGTTCTGTTATAGATTTTAGCATTGCGTTTAAATCATGTGACCAGCCTAATGCAGGCACACAAACCGAGTTAGCCCCAACTGCTTGCGCACTAATTGGATACACTGCAAAGGCGTATTGAGAAAAAATAATATCATCGTCTTTAGCGGCAAAAACCCTTGCCACCAATTCGAGTAGTTCATTAGAACCACTGCCAACACTAATACAACTTTCTGCTACAGAAAGATGTTTAGCCAAGGATTTTTTTAATTCAAACGCACTGCCATCAGGGTAACTTGCAACATCATTAATCATATTTTGAATGGCTTGCTTGGCTTTGGGGCTAGAGCCTAATGGATTTTCATTAGATGCCAGTTTTGATACTCGGCTTAAACCAAGCTCGCGCTTTAATTCTGAAATAGGTTTGCCAGGAACATAGGGGTTTATCCCCGTTATTTGAGGTTGTATTTGTTTGCTAAATAAAGCCATTAAATTGAAAAATCCTGCGATTAAGTCATTGGAGAGGTTGGAAAAGAGCCTAGTAGTTTAAAAAAAGAAGTTTTCTGTTTAATTTCAGTTAAAGCTTCTTCTACTAACTTTTCATTCTGATGCCCTTCTATATTAATAAAAAATAAATAATCCCATTTTATATCGGTAGAAGGTAAGGAAATTATGCGTTGCATTGAAATGTTGCGGCTTGCTAAACTATCAAGCACCCCCATTAATGAACCTGATTTGTTCGGCAAAGCAAGAACAAAAGCCGTTTTATCATCGCCACTAATCTCTGTTTCCTCTGTACCTAATACCCAAAATTTAGTGGTATTATCAGCTTGATCTTCAATATGAGATTCAATCACTTGTAACTCATATAACTGGGCAGCCTGTTCTGAGGCAATCGCCCCTAAAGAATCATCTTCTCGTGCCATTTGAGCTGCTAATGCATTGGAGTTTACGGACTCAGTTACCACCCAAGGCATATTGTTTTTTAGCCAATTTTCACATTGCCCCAAAGCTTGGGTATGAGCAACTATTTTATGAATATTTTCTAATTTATTGTTTTTAGACAATAAACAATGATGAATGGCTAACTCTACTTCACCAGAAACTTTTAGAGGCGTATTTATTAAACAGTTTTGAGTTTGCTTAACTACTCCTTCCGATGAGTTTTCAACAGGAACAAGACCATAGCTAACTTCGCCATTTTCTACCGATTTAAAAACATCTTCTATTGAGCTAACTGCATAAGGGTGGGCAAAACTACCAAATTGTTTCAATACACTGGCGTGAGAATAACTGCCTTCAGGGCCTAAATATGCCACCCTTAAAGGTTGCTCTAAAGCTAAGCAAGCAGACATAATCTCTCTAAATAAACGCATCATCGTATCATCTGAAAGTAAGCTGTTATTACGCTCTTTCACCTTTCTTAATACTTGGGCTTCTCGTTCTGGTCGATAAAAAACAGCTTCTACCTGTCCGCCTTGGGTTTTAATATTTGCCACTTCTTGAGCACATTCGGCTCTTTGTGCAATTAGGTTTTGAATTTGCCCATCAATAGCATCAATTTTATTGCGAATATCGGTAAGTTGTTGTTTTTCAGCGGTAGAGATTTTCATAAAATTACTTATTTTTTGCTTCAAATTGGTTCATAAACTGCACTAAAGCATCAATTCCTGCTTCGGGCATAGCATTATAAATACTAGCTCGCATTCCGCCATAGGCTTTATGCCCTTTTAAGTTTAGCAAACCTGCTTGTTTAGCTTCTACTAAAAACTGGGCCTCTAATTCTGGTTGCTTAAACTTAAAGGTTACGTTCATCCAAGATCTAACTTCTGGGCTTACTTCATTGAAATATAAAGAAGAATTGTCAATACAAGCATACAACTTTTCTGCTTTTCGTTGATTTATTTTGCCTATTTCAACCAAGCCGCCCTGCTCTTTAATCCATTCAAAAACCAACCCCGCCAAATACCAAGCGTAGGTTGAAGGGGTGTTAAACATAGAATCATTATCGGCATAAGTTTGCCAGTTCATTAAACTGGGTGTGTCTGCACGAGCATTACCAATTAAATCTTCACGGATTATTGAAATAGACAAACCTGCTGGACCAATATTTTTTTGTGCACCGGCATAAATAACACCATAATCGGTAACTTTAATTGGGCGAGATAATATATTAGACGACATATCCGCAATAATTGGCACAGCGACATTAGGAAGATTTTGATATTCAACGCCCGTTATGGTTTCGTTATGGCAAATATGTAAATATTTTGCATTATCACTAAAATCAAGCGTAGAAAAATCAGGTAAGTTAATTTCAGATTTAGCAACTTCGTTCATGTTTGCGTATCTTGATGCCTCTTTTATCGCTTTTTGCGACCAAACGCCTGAATTGATATAATCAACCGTGTCTGTTTGGCTTGCCATATTGTATGGAATAGCGGCAAATTGAGTGGAAGCACCACCATGAGTGAAAATAACTTTATAGTTATCAGGAATATCCATTATTTCACGTAAATCAGCTTCCATTTTAGTCGCTAAAGCCATAAATTCTGGGCTACGATGACTCATTTCCATTACCGACATGCCGGTATTATTCCAATCTAAAAATTCGGCGTGGGCTTTTACCATAACCGCTTCTGGCAACATGGCAGGACCAGCACTAAAGTTGAATGCTCTCATATTTATTTGTATCTATTCC
>CAZZKU010000043.1:0-2133 GCA_964654635.1 uncultured Piscirickettsiaceae bacterium
TAAGCAGCCATGTATTGAAGAGCAGCTGGATCAGAAGCATTAGCAACAACGATAACTACGTTATCCATTGCTCCCATTTCTTCTAGCTTGCGTCTTACGTTGTTAACAGTAGATGCTTTTTGCCCCATTGCTACGTAAACACATTTAATACCAGTGTTTTTTTGAGAAATAATTGCATCAACTGCGATAGCTGTTTTACCAGTTTGTCTATCACCGATAATCAACTCACGTTGACCACGACCTACAGGAATCATAGAATCAATTGATTTAATACCAGTCATCATTGGCTCGTCAACTGATTGACGATCAATAACACCTGGTGCGATACGTTCGATAGGTGAGCTAATTTTAGCGTCGATAGGGCCTTTTCCGTCAATTGGACGTCCAAGTGCATCTACTATACGACCCATCATTTCAGGTCCTACTGGTACTTCTAAAATCTTAGAAGTACAAGTAACTTTATCACCTTCAGAGATATGTTCATATTCACCAAGGATAACAACACCAACAGAATCTTGCTCTAAGTTAAGAGCCATTCCGAAAGTATCTTTATCGAATTGAACCATCTCGCCATACATTACGTCTGATACGCCGTGAATAAGAGCAATACCGTCAGCGATGCTAACGACTGTTCCTTCACTACCAGACTCAACTGCTGCATCAAAACCTTTAATACGGTCTTTGATCAAGCTGCTAATTTCAGAGGCATTCAATTGCATGTGTCTCTCCATTATTGGGCGATTGCTGCGCCAAGTTTGTCTAATTGTACCAATGCTGAGCCATCTATAGCCCAGTCACCAACAGTTATTTTTATGCCTGAAATTAGTGAAGAATCTACTTCGTTACTAATTTCTACTTCGGCATCAAACTTGGCATTTAAAGCAACACTTAATTTTTTAGTTTGCTCGGCTGTAAGCTTAAAAGCTGAAATTACAGTTGCTCTAACACGCTTTTCTTCTATTGCTTTTAAATCTTCGAAAAGATTTGCAACTTCGCTAAGCGCACTAAGGCGTTTATTTTCAGCCATTATTTCTAACAGGCTTTTAGTTTCTTTACTCAAGCCACTACCCATAAGGCTACTAAAGATATCTAGTAGCTGCTCACTGGTAGTTGCGGGATCAACAATTAAAGCTTTCATGTCATCATCAGATGCAATTAGAGCTAAATTAGCCAATTCTTGAGAATAGTCAGCTAGCTTGCCTGCTTCTTTTGCAACTTCAAAAGTTGCATTTGCGTACGGTCTTGCAATTGTTATTAATTGTGCCATGAGTCTTCCTTAGATTGATTTAACTAAGGTTTGAAGCATGTCATCATGAGTTTTTGCATCAACTTCTTTCTTAAGAATTTTTTCTGCACCCACAATTACTAAAGAAGATACTTCTTGACGAAGAATTTCTTTAGCACGACTTACTTCTTGCTCTAATTCGGCTTGTGCGGAAGCCTTGATTCGGTCTGCTTCTTCGGTGGCTTTTACTTTCGCATCTTCTACGATTTCAGAGCTACGTTTTTCAGCTTGACTTAATACAAGTTGAGCTTGGTTTTTAGCATCTTTAAGCACATCTTTCGCTTTTTGTTCTGCTATTTCAAGTTCATGCTTTCCTTTCTCAGCTGCCGAAAGTCCGTCAAGAATTTTCTTTTGACGGTCTTCCATTAACTTTGAAAGCGGCCCCCACAGTACCTTTTGTATAAACCAGATAAAGATAATAAATGTAATTACCTGGATAAGAAGGGTTGCGTTAATATTCACGGTGGTTACCTCGTCATTCGTTATTAGTATTGGTTAATGAAAACTATTTACTAGGCAATTAAGCACCTAGAGCAGTTTGCATTGCTCCAACGAATGGGTTTGCAAATAAGAACCACATTGCAAATGCTAAGATAATGAAAGGGAAAGATTCCATTAAACCAGCAAAAATGAACATATTGGTCATTAATACAGGACGCATTTCTGGTTGACGTGCGATACCTTCCAAAGTTTTTGCACAGATTAGACCCCATCCGATTGCTGAACCCAGTCCAGCTGCCGCTAAGATAACACCTACACCAATTGCTGTAGCTGCATATATATCTGCGATAAATTGAGCTTCCATTTAGATTACTCCATAGTTAAAAGTTAAAAGTTAAAAGTTAAAA
>CAZZKU010000043.1:2233-8097 GCA_964654635.1 uncultured Piscirickettsiaceae bacterium
AGTTAAAAGTTAAAAGTTAAAAGTTAAAAAAAAGCTTTTTACCTAAGTTGTTTTTAGTTTGTTTTTAGTCAAACTTCAAAACTTCTTAGGTAGGTGCACTAAAACCTGTTTGCAAACCCTGTTTAAGAAAACCCTTAAACAAGGCGTTGCGATTTTCTAAAATACTGTTGGAATTAATGAGCTTTTTCTGAAGCCATTCCTAGGTATACAATGGTTAGCACCATAAAGATAAATGCTTGTAGCGTAACTACCAATACATGGAAAATTAACCAACCGAGCTCTAACACCATGTGCAATGGAGCCCAAAATAATGCCGCCGCACCTACTGCCATCGTTCCACCGATTAATGCGATTAGTAAGAACACTAACTCACCCGCAAAGATGTTTCCGAATAAACGTAAAGCTAGTGATAAAGGCTTTGAAACTTCTTCAATGAATGTCATAACAATATTAAACGGAATGAAAAACTTACCGAAAGGGTGGAATAGGAATATTTTAATAAACCCCCATACGCCTTTATTTTTAATATTGAAGTATAGAATGAGTGCGAACACCGTTAACGCCATTGCCATAGTAACATTTAAGTCTGTTGTAGGTACTACCTTAAAATAAGCATCAGGATTGTCGGTAATTAATCTAAATAAATAAGGAACTAGATCAACGGGCAACAAATCCATGGCATTCATTAGAAAAACCCATAAAAATATGGTTAATGCTAGCGGAGCAATAAGAGGGTGATGTCCTGGAAAAGCGTCTTTAACGTTAGTAGAAACAAAGTCTAAAATACTTTCCATTACATTTTGAAATCCGCTCGGTACACCAGCTTCTAAGTTTCTAGTCAAACGATACGAAAAAAATACAATTAATGCACCGAGAAATATACTCACGCCGATTGTGTCTAAATGAAACGTCCAAAAACCTTCTCCAACATAATTATTGGTCAGGTGATGTTTAATATACTCAACGGTAGTAGGATTTTCTGTACTCAAACCTTTTACTCCTTAATCAGTCAATCGTCGTTTACCCACCAGGTTAAACACTTGCCCTATTTGCATTAACACAAAGGTTAATACCACAGGTAAAGCGTCTAAATCAAGTAACGACAACCCTAAAACAAACAACACTGCCAACAGGACGAACCTACCAACAGCACTCATATACAAAATTAACACGCCCATCTTAGGGTCTTCTTTAGATGTGTCGTTAGCCTTATTAAAAGTTAAGCTTAACACAACTACATTCATTATTCCTATAAACATTCCGTAAACAGCTGACTCTAACATTCCTTGATAAGCGAACACGGCCACACAAGCTAGCCCAATAAGCCCTTGTATTTTTAACGGTTTAGCAAAACTTTCAACTTTCATCTTATTTTATTATTTTTCTTTCTTCAATTCAGTTTTTTGTTTCAGCTCTTTCTCTTCTTGTTTACTTAGGTAAGCAGGGTCCATTAAATCCATTTTTTTCAACAATTCTTGAACCTTCATACTGCCACCAACAAAACCTAAAACACCACAAAGCAACATAAATATTGGCGTAGTCTCTAGAAACCAATCTATCGCAAAACCGACAATGAAACCGGCAACAATCATACTGGTAAAAACTGAACCAGCACTAAGTAATAAAAAGTTAAGCGCTGGCTTTGCTTTATTCTTGGTTGAGCTAGTTAAGTCTTTATTTTTTTCTGCATCATTCATGCTAAAAACATTCCAAAAATGACTTAGCTTTTATTCTCAAGCGAAGTAAACGCCAAGAATGATAAACGTTCTTTGGGGTAAAATCTAGCTCTTATATAGTTTTTTTTATAGCACCACTAGATACAGACTTATACACTCAAGGAGACACTAGTTATTATTACTTGCTTTAGGTCAAATCAGCTGCTCTAACAACCTTTGTAATTCTTCTTCTGACTGATAAGAAATTTCTATTTTTCCCTTACCCTTATTGCCGGTTTTAATTTTTACAGGAGCCGCTATTTTTGCCGAAAAAGCACTTTGCTTTTCTTGGTAATAACTAGACAATACGTTTTTACTAGCTCTCTTGAGCTTATTAGGCACTAATATAGACTGCACAGCGGCTTCCATATCTCTTACCGACCATGCCTTCGCAATCGATTTATTAGCTAACGACACTTGCAATTCTTCAGGCAGGGTAATAATTGCCCTGGCATGCCCCATGGTCAATTTACCGTTATGAATCCATTCTTGAATTTTTTCAGGCAACTTAAGTAAACGCAACAAATTAGTAACGGAAGCTCTTGAACGACCTACCGCATCGGCAACACCTTGTTGATTAATGTCAAACTCTTTCATTAAACGCTTTAAACCTAAAGCTGTTTCAATTGGGTTTAGGTCTTCTCGCTGCATATTTTCAATTAATGCCATTGCAAGAGTGGTTTGATTATCTGCTTGACGAACCACTACTGGAACAGTTGCCAAGCCTGCTAGCTTAGCTGCTCGCCAACGCCTTTCTCCTGCGATAATCTCAAACAAACCTTCTTGTGCGGTAGTCTTAACTACAATAGGCTGAATAATGCCTTGTATGCGAATAGAGTCAGCGAGTTCTTCTAGCGCTTCTTTATTAAAAGTATAACGAGGCTGATACACCCCCGAACATAAATTTTCTACGGCTACTTTTTCAATTCTTAGATCGGCTATTGACTTATCAGATTTTTGCTTTGCTCCAAATAAGGCTCTTGCCCCACCTTTACCCATTCCACGTTTTTTTGCCATATCAGTTAGCCTATATCTTTGTTTTTCTAATTAATTCGTTTGCCAAAGCAAGGTATGCAATAGCTCCGTTGGAACTTAGGTCGTAATCCATAATAGACTCGCCATGACTTGGTGCTTCTGCTAGTCTAACATTACGCGGTACAATTGTTTTTAGCACCTTCATGCCAAAATGAGTAACTAGCTCGTTAGATACATCGTTAGCTAAATTATTGCGCCTGTCGTGCATGGTTCTTAATAAACCATCTATTTGTAAATTGGGGTTTAGCTCTTCTTGCACTGCTTCTATGGTATCCATTAAATCAGATAAACCCTCTAGGGCAAAAAACTCGCACTGTACTGGTACTAAAATACCATCTGCAGCGGTTAGTGCGTTAATAGTTAACATATTTAAAGTAGGCGGACAATCAATTATAATAATATCGTAATTATCTTTAACTGGCTGAAGGGCTTCTTTAAGATTATAAGAACCTGATCCTTCACCCTTATCGAGCAACTCCACCTCTGCGGAGGTTAAATCACTGTTTGAACCAATCAGTGCCAAATTTTCAATTTCGGTGGCAATAATGATTTCTAACGCACTGTTTTCTTTAACCAATAAATGATAAGCAGACAATTCTAGCTCATCTTTATCCACACCCACTCCCACCGTAGCGTTGCCTTGTGGATCCATATCAATTAACAGTACTTTCTTTTTCATTCTCGCTAAAGCGGCCGCTAAATTAACACTAGAAGTGGTCTTGCCCACTCCGCCTTTTTGGTTTGCTAGAGCAACAATTCTACCCATAAAATTCTACTATTAACATTCTAAGATTTTAACTTTTTTTAATTGAATTAAGGTTCTTTCAGCTTCCAAATTTGGCACAACCAAATCAAAAACCTGCACCATTTTAGCAAAATTAGGCAACTGTTCCAGCTCCTCTTGCGTTTTTTGCGATTTCATTGCCCACCAACAACCACTATCAGCCAGTAAATGTTTGGTTAAGGACAACATATCGTCTAAAGAAGCAAAGGCTCTTGAGACCACTCCATCGTACATTACAGCAGGTTGATAGGTTTCGACACGGTGTTTAATCACTTCTACATTGTCCAATTTTAACTCTGCTTTAGCTTGAATTAAAAAGCGGGTTTTTTTACTGTTACTGTCTAACAAATCTACCTGACGTTCTGGAAATAAAATGGCTAGCGGAATACCAGGTAAACCACCGCCCGTGCCGACATCAATTAATCGTTCACTATCTATATAAGGAGCGACTGCCATACTGTCCAAAATATGTTTAGTAAACATTTCATCTAAATTACGAATCGAAGTTAGGTTATAAACCTTATTCCACTTATCCAGCAAATACAAATAATCAACTAACCGACCCCACCCCTGGTGATTTTTGGCAATTCCAAGTGAATTAGAGTAGGTTTCCAACTGATTTAAATACTTTTCTCTATTTTTATCCATCATTACTTATTACGACTATTGCGGTGTTTTTTAATAAACACCAATAAAATAGAAATGGCAGCAGGGGTAACGCCTGAAATACGCGATGCCATGCCAAGGGTTTCTGGCTGAAAATCTTTAATTTTTTGCTTCACTTCATTAGATAGACCAGAAATTATATCCAAATCTAAATCGATTGGAATTTTTACATTTTCAGAACGTTTTTGCTTGGCTATATCTATTTTTTGGCGTTCAATATAACCTGAATATTTAGCATCTATTTCAATTTGCTCAACCACAACAGGGTCAGGAACCGCCACTCCGAACATATCTAATTCTGCCAAGGATTGGTAACGAACATTCGGTCGTTTTAATAAATCATACAAGCGCTGCTCTTTACTTAACGGCAAATCCATCAAGCTTTCTACTTTTTTTGCTTCTGGATGAGCAGGGTGAATCCAAGTATCTTTTAGCCTTGCTAATTCTGCATTCATCAACTCTAGCTTAGCTTGAAAAGAAGCCCAGCGAACATCATCAATCAAGCCCAATTCTCGCGCAATAGGCGTTAACCTTTGGTCAGCATTGTCTTCACGCAACATCAGTCTATATTCTGACCGTGAAGTAAACATACGATAAGGCTCTTTCGTGCCTAAAGTAATTAGGTCATCAACCAATACACCTAAATAAGCCTCGCTTCTACTAGGAGTCCACGATTCTTTTCCTAACGCTCGCCTAGCCGCGTTCAAGCCTGCCAACAACCCTTGAGCGGCCGCTTCTTCATAGCCTGTAGTACCATTAATTTGCCCAGCAAAATACAACCCATCAATCGCTTTGGACTCCAAGCTTCGATTCAAGCCTCTTGGATCAAAATAATCATACTCAATTGCATAACCAGGACGCATGATTTTGGCATTTTCCATGCCTTTCATCGAACGAACAATTTGCAACTGCGTTTCAAAAGGCAAGCTGGTTGAAATCCCATTAGGGTAAAGCTCGTTAGAAGTTAAACCCTCTGGTTCAATAAAGACTTGATGACGATCTTTATCGGCAAAACGCATGACTTTATCTTCAATAGATGGGCAATAACGTGGGCCAATACTGTCTATTTCACCATCGTCCGAATACATCGGCGATTTATGCAAAGAAGCACGAATCGCATCGTGCGTAGCAGTATTGGTATAGGTAATATAACAAGGAACTTGTGCAGGGTGCATTGCCGCATTGCCCATAAAAGAAAACACAGGAGTCGGCGTATCGCCATGTTGAATTTCCATCGCCGAAAAATCAACCGTTCTAGCATCAATCCGTGGTGGCGTACCCGTTTTTAAACGACCAACAGGCAAGGAAAGCTCGCGCAACATCGCCGCCAAACGGTTTGCCGGTTCATCACCCGCACGACCGCCCTCATAGTTTTGCAAGCCAATATGAATACGTCCAGATAAAAAAGTACCTACGGTTAACACCACTTGAGGGGCATAAAAATCTAAATTCATTTTGGTTTTTACACCAATAACTTGACCGTTTTCAACAATTAAATCTTCCACCGCCTGCTGAAAGATAGTCAAGTTGTCTTGATTTTCTAAACGAGTACGAATAGCCGCCCGATAAAGAACTCTATCAGCCTGGGCACGAGTAGCACGCACCGCAGGACCTTTAGAAGCGTTCAAAGTACGAAACTGAATACCAGCTTCATCAATAGCCAA
>CAZZKU010000044.1:0-8016 GCA_964654635.1 uncultured Piscirickettsiaceae bacterium
GGAGTTTCAATTAGCTCGGGTTATTACTAACAATACTCCTACATTAACGTTAGAAAATAATGGTGTTATTGTGGATTCGGTAGATAATGCAAGTTTAAATGAACTAGCCAAAAAAGAAAGCCTAGTTAGTGAAAGTGTTACCAGTCTATCTAAGCAAGATGAACCCGTTATAGAAAGCAAGCTAGACCCCACTTTAGCTTCTAAAGAGAAAAAAAATCAACCTAATAATGTTGTTAGCACGAGTAAAAAACCTAGTCCTATGCGTCTTGAAAAAGAAAGAAAAACGCCTAGTGCTGGTGAAGGTCAGCAGTTAAAAATCATCTCAGCCAACATAAAAACAAAAGAAATGCTTGCTTATGATGCTTACCAAAAAGGTGATTATAAAGCAGCAAAAAAATTATACCAAGAAGCTTTTATTGAAGATAATAATAGCGTATTTGCATTGTTTGGCTTGGGAGCCATTGCTGTAAAAGAAGGGGAAGATTTAAATGCAAGGCGTTATTATCAACAAATACTAAAACTTGAGCCTCAAAATAGTCAAGCTAAGTTGGCTTTACTCTCTATTAATGCTAGTTTGGGAAGCCAAATAAATTTTGAACAAATAATGTTAGCTAAAATTAGAAAAGATCCTGAAAATGCAGAGTTAAAATTCGCATTAGGCAATCAGTTTGCACAAAAGGGCGATTGGGTTGCTGCTCAAAAACAATATTTTAATGCTTATTCATTGGATGTAAGTAATGCTGAATATGCTTTAAATCTTGCGGTTAGTTTAGATCAGCTGGGACAATACTCATTAGCGGTAGATTATTATAAAAAAGCCATTCTACTTTCTAAAGAATCTTCAAGTCTTGACTTGTCTGCAATAAAAGCTAGATTAGATGCTTTGAATAGGTTTCTAGGAAGAGATTTATAATGGCTATTCCAGTAAGGTTAGGAGACCGGCTTGTTGCAGAAGGGATTATTTCTTCAGATCAGTTAAGGATTGCCTTAACTGAACAAAAAAAAACGGGCAGTAAGCTGGGTGAAGTTTTAATAAGACTTGGTTTTTTATCGGAAGAGACCGCACGAGAGGTTGTTGGAGAGGTTGTTGGAACCTCTTCAATGTCTTTAGTTGGAGTTGTGCCTGATGCGGAAGCTCTGGCAATGATTTCAGAACCTTTTGCTCGTAATCACCTGGTTATGCCAGTTTGTATTGTTGATGGGCGAATGACGCTTGCTATGGCAAGTCCTGATGACATTCTATTGTTAGATAAAATAAAACGCCATGTAAAGTCAGATATTCGTATTGAACCTACCTTAGTAGTAGAAAATGAAATTCAAAATGCAATAGACCATTATTATGGCTACGAATTATCTATTGATGGCATTATTAATGAATTAGAAACAGGGCGAGTTGATGCTTATTCCCTGTCGGATCAAGACGAATACTCACAACCCATGGTGCGTCTGGTCGATGCAATTTTAACCGATGCGATAAAGCGAGATGCTTCAGATATTCATTTTGAACCAGAAGAACATTATATTCGCATTCGTTACCGAGTAGATGGCGTATTACAAGAAGTACGATTGTTCCATAAGAGTCTTTGGTCAGGCTTGGTGGTTCGCTTAAAAGTAATGTCAAAATTAGATTTAACGGATCAAAGAATGCCTCAAGATGGACGAATGGATTTAATTGTACATGGTCGTCAAATCGATTTCAGAGTGTCTTCACTGCCAGGGGAGCATGGTGAAAATTTTGTATTAAGAATATTAGATAGAGATAAAGGGATTGTACCGCTTGATGTACTTGGATTAGATGAAAAAAGCTATCAAGAATTAAAAATAATGATGTCAAGACCAACTGGAATTTTATTAGTAACAGGGCCTACAGGATCAGGAAAAACCACCACTTTGTATTCAATTCTAAATGAATTAAATGAGGTGGGGGTTAATATTATGACTTTAGAAGATCCGATTGAATATCCTATGACCATGATTAGGCAAACGGCGGTAAATGAAGAGATAGGCTTAACTTTTGCTGCGGGAATAAAATCTCTGCTTCGTCAGGATCCAGATATTATTTTAATTGGTGAAATACGAGATGCTGAGACAGCCGAAATGGCGTTAAGAGCGGCTATGACAGGACACCAAGTCTTTGCAACTTTACATACAAATTCAGCGATAGGTGCGATTCCAAGGTTGTTAGATATCGGCGTTTCTCGTTCAATTATGTCAGGCAATATTATTGGAATTTTGGCACAAAGGCTAGCAAGAAAATTATGTATAAACTGTAAAACCGCTTATAGCCCTGAAGACTTTGAAAAAGAGCTCTTAGGATTTCAAAAAAATGATCCCGCAATTTTATACAAACCTAATGGGTGTGAAGTATGTAGTCATACGGGTTATAAAGGGCGTATTGCTATATTAGAAACTTTGCGTTTTTCTAAAGAAATGGATAGTATGTTAATAGATGGGGCAAGCTACCAACAAATTTTGGATAAAGCAATTGATCAAGGTTTTGTTACTATGTTGCACACTTCTTTACGTTGGGTAAGGTCAGGAGATACAACGCTAGAAGAGATAAGCCGTATCGTTGATTTGACAGAGTTAGTTTAAAGATGAATTCCTATAAATATACGGGGATTAATCGTTTTGGTAAGCGAGTCAAGGGAGAAATGCAAGCCAATAACCCTTTGGATTTGGAGCAACGTTTAAAGTCAACCCAAATTGATATGTTATCTTGTAAAGAAAGAAAATCTAGTAGTTTTTCTTTACTAGGTAAAAAAAGAATTTCTCGTCGAGATGTGATTACCGTCACAGTGCAATTTAGGCAGTTGTTAAAAGCAGGCGTGCCTTTAATGGAGATTTTAGAGGACTTAAAAAGTTCTTATGAAGTTGAAATAGTGAGAGAAATGCTATCTTCTGTTTATGAATCGATGGAAGGAGGGAAGAGCTTTTCTGAATCTTTAGCACCCTACGAAAAAGAATTTGGTACTGTGTATATTTCACTAGTTTCTGTTGGAGAACAAACAGGAGAGTTAGAGAAAATACTTAAAAGCTTAGAAGATATGATTAAATGGGAAGAAAACTTAGCCTCTAAAGCTAAAAAAGTAATGATTTATCCTTCTATAGTCGCGGCAGTTGTACTCGGTGTTGTAATTATGATGATGATATTTGTTGTGCCACAGTTACTAACTTTTATTGACGAAATGGGAGGGGAGATAGGTTTTGCAACGATTGCATTAATAGCGACTTCTAATTTTGTACAAGAATATATTTTGTACATTTTAGCCTTTCCATTTGTTGCCGTGTTTGCGTTTAAAAAATTATTGGCTAAATTTCCTGAATTTAGAATGAAGTTTGACCAATCTATATTTAGAATTTCTATTATAGGTCCGGTGTTATACAATCTTAAAATAGCTAGAATAGCTAACTCATTGGCTGTTATGTACGGAGCAGGTGTGGGCTTTACCGATAGTTTAAGAATGGCAGCTTCTGTTGCTAGTAATAAGTATTTAGAACAAAATGTGGCTACTTCTATTCGCTTGATTGAGGATGGAGGAAAGATACATGAGTCATTTAAAGAAGCCAATGTTTTTCCGGCAATGGCAATTAGAATGGTTAAAGTAGGTGAAATGAGCGGTAATATGGATGAGGCTTTAAATAATGTAAGTGAATATTATGATACTGAAGCAAAAGAACAAATAGAAAAAATAGAACCTGCTATTGAACCTTTATTAACTGTAATTATGGCGATTGTTGTGGGCTGGGTAATGATAGCTGTTCTTGGTCCTGTTTATGACACCATTTCGCAGGTTCAGTAATGGATAAACTTTTCTATTTAACAGAGTCGGGTGTGGAGCTTATTGAGCAAGATAAGGTTAAGAGCTCGGTAAGAACTAAATTACTCTGGACGGAACTTAAAAAAATAGAAAAACTTATAAAAGAATTAGATTCATTGGATAAGTTGTCTGTCATTTTAAACTTTGTTGATGAGAGTATCCATACAGAATGGAATTCTAAGCGAATGCCTTGGGAGAAGAAAGATTATATTCAACGAAAAGAATCAAAAATTTATGCAGAGAATTCTTTATTTGTAAATATGTTTTGGTTAAATGAGTTTAGAAAAGACAGTAATGGGCGTGAAGAGCAGTTAATTATAGTGGCTAGTATTGATGAAAATCCAGCACTTAAAAACTTTTTTGAAGCTTTAGAAGAAGCTCAGGTTTCACTAATCTCAATTTATTCGTACCCATTTCTTTTAGAACAATTCTTTTTGAAAAAAATCGTACCTGGCTTGGGGTTAAATAAACAAAAATTAAAAGCCCCTTTTATGTTGGTTTTTAGAGAATCTAAGTATAATTTCAAACAAATGTTTTTCCAAAAAGGTTATCTTAAAATTAGCCGTAATGTTGAGCTAGATCCTGAATTGGAAACAGAGGAAGCTATCGTTTTGAGCGTTGTTTCTGAAACCAAAATAGCAATTAAGTATTTATATAATCAAAAAATAATCCCTTTTAATTCAGAAGTGGGCTTGGTTTATTTAACAATAGATGGACAGGAAAACTTTGAAATCCTGTCTGAGTTTAAAGAAACTATAGTGAGTCCAGATTGGGAAAGAAATAAAGTGGTTTTTGAAGCCGCAGACTTATATAGGCTAACAAAAACAAAGCAAATAGAAGGAGAAGATAGAACGCTGATAGATTTTTTAAGTGACTTTTTGCAGAGAAAAAAAGTAACTTCTTTTTACAAAAACACTTTAGTAAAAAAGATTCAGTTACTAAGGTCAATTAAACAACTGTTAATTGCCAGCCTCCTTTTGGTCTTGATTGTGGGTTCGGTATTGGTGTTAAATAACTTAATTACTTCTTACCTAGTATCACAGAAAATAGACTCCTTGGCTTTAAAAGTCTCTTCGTTCAATAGCGAAAAAAAAGCGCTGCAAGAAACTATGGATTTAAAATATGATGCGGTAGACATTAAAGCATCGGTGGAGTTTTCGGAATCATTACTTTCGGTAAGAATTAATAATGTACTGGGCTTTAGTGTAGAAAATCTTTCGGAAGTACTTAGCAGGCATCCAAATGTATTAATCTCAGGTGTTAATTGGTTTAATAAAGAACAATTTGATGCAAATAATTTGGAGGTTATTTTGGAGGGATGGGTTTTTCCTTTTAAAGGTGCCTTTGAGAACCCTGTTAAATGGGTAGATGCTCTTGTTGAGGATCTAAGAAACAGCCCAAATATAAGTAAAGTAGAGCTTATTAAAGCTCCCCTTGATCGTAGGTTAGAAAAAGCACTAGTCGTTTCAAGCTCAGAAAAAGAAGAAGTGAATGCTTTGCCATTCACATTAAAATTAACTATAGGGGATGCTGATGCTCAAGCTAAGTGACCCCTTGGTACAATTGTATTTAAAGAAATTATTTATAGCTTTAGTTGTACTACTGTTGGTTATCGGTACAGCAAATCATGTAATAAATGATTTTAAAGAGGGTCTGTTAGCTGAAGAAGAAAATCAAGAATCTGTACTTAGAGACATTGTTAGGCAAGTAAAGTTTTTAAGACATCAAGAATCAATTTTCTTGGCTTATGGTGATAAGTTTCAATATTTTATTGAAAATGGACTAGTTAATAAACAAGATAGAGTTAAATGGACTGATCAACTGTTGGTTATTCAAAGAGCACTTTTATTAAACCCTTTTAAGATACAGTTTGAGCCAGAACAAAAGCTAACTAATGAGCATGTCAAGCATTTAAAAATAGCAAAAGATATTTTTTACTATTCTAGATTAAATATTACAGCAGGGATGCATTCTGACTTGGATGTGCTAGTAATGTTTTCTAAGATTAGTGAAAACATTTCTCCCTTATATTTAGTTGAAGGCTGTGATATTAAAGCCGATGTTGAAAGGCTATATAAGCCCATATTCATGCCTAATAACGCCCTGTTTTCTGTTAAATGCTCATTGATATTGTTCCAATCAAAGTTATCTATGTTTAACCTCCAAGATACAACTGCAGAAGGAGAGGGAAGTGAAGAAATTGATCCAGCAGATATGTATTAATTTTGTTGGTTTTTTATTGGTTTTGCAAGGGCAGGTTTCTGCAAGTGAAATTCAGACATTCATGTTGACAGCAGAGCAAAGAAACGATATAGATAAACAACGTTATTATTATGCCAGTAAAAGAATGTTGTCAAATAAAGAGGGTAATATGTCGGCTGTTATAAAAGACGGTAGCAAGCTGGTAAGTAAGCCAAAAAAATGTAGCAATCCTTTGCCTAAAAAAATAGCCATTACTTCAATTATAGTTTCCCCAAGCAATCGAAAAATAGTGCGAATAAATGGAAAGTTTCAGAATCAGATTCATAGCAGAATAGAGTTAAAGCAGTATGAAACAACGCATCAATCAGCAACTTTTAAAGTTAAAGGTAGGGTTGTTGAATTGCAGGTTGGGAATACTTACTTAACTAGAAAATCTAAAGTAATTAGTAATTATCAGTACGAACAACAACAAAAAAAAAGAGCCGTTAAGCAAAATACGGCAGTGAAATCCAGTGATGAAAGAGCGTCTAGTTTAATAAAGAAACTAGACCTTGTAAAAAATATGGCAGGGGAGTAATCGTTGTTAGAGCTATTTATTATCATGGTAGTTTCCTTGCTGTTTTTGTTTGGTTTGTCATACCAAAAAAACCGTAATCTTTTAAGCTTGATTGCTCATTTAAAGGAAGAACTTAAAAAAGAATCTGAAATAAGGTCGAGGATAGAACTGGAATTACAAGAGAAAAGTAATGATTTAGCCCATATAAAAGGCTCTTTTGAGCAGATATTGTTACAAAAAGAGCAGTCTTTAAAAGAGAACAGAGTTTTTGTAGAAACAATTAATCAGTTAAAAAAAGAGTTAAGTGATAAATCTATTTTGCATGCTCGTTTAGAGAGCGATGCTGAGTCAACGAAACTTAGATTAACAGAACACAAAGAATCTTTAAATACAGTAAAAGAAGAATTGAAGAAAGAATTTAAAATTATTTCGAGTGATATTTTTGAACATAAACAAAAGCAGTTTAGTGAAGCTAGTCAGCAAAGTATAATGAGTTTGTTAGAACCTATCCAAAAAACGTTTAAAGAATTTAAGCATAAAATAGAAGCCACTCATTTAGAAGATGTTGCAAGTAGAGCTGGCTTGGTTGAACAGCTAAATCAACTCCAAAAACTAAATCAAACCATATCAAAAGAAACTCAAAACTTAACCTCTGCTTTAAAAGGTGATAACAAATTACAAGGTAATTGGGGAGAGATGATTTTAGAAAATCTTTTGACTAATTCGGGCCTTATAGAAGGGCAAGAATATAGCCGAGAAAAAAGTTTTGATACTGACGATGGTAAAAGGCTACGCCCTGATGTTATTATTAATTTACCAGATAATAAACATGTAATAATTGACTCAAAAGTGACTTTACTTGACTATGAGAGGTCTTTAAATGCAACGAGTGCCGAAGAAAAAAAAATAGCAGTTAAAAAACATATACAAAACTTGAAAAAACACATAAAAAGTTTAGCCGACAAACGTTATGACCATTTAGAAAAGCTAAATTCAGCTGATTTTATATTAATGTTTGTACCTGTTGAAGGAGCCTATCTACTAGCAATTGAGAAAGAACCTTCTTTATTTGAACAGGCATTTAATCAGCGAATAGCGGTAGTAACACCTACGACTTTATTTACAACTTTAAAAACGGTAGAGCAGTTGTGGCGTTATGAAAGGCAGTCTGAAAATACAGTAAAGCTAATTAAAAGAGCATCGGAAGTCCATGATAAGTTTGTAGGGTTTGTTGAAAGTTTTGAAAAAGTGGGTAAGCAGCTGCAAACCTCTATGAATACCTTTGAAGTTGCAAAAAAACAAATGCTATCAGGTTCTGGCAATTTAGTTAGACAAGCAGAAATGTTAAAAGAGCTGTCAGGAAAAACTAAAAAAGAAATCCCACCTCATCTCTTAAAAGAAGCTGAAGGGAATAAAATAGAATAGAAATTGCTTAAG
>CAZZKU010000045.1:0-7782 GCA_964654635.1 uncultured Piscirickettsiaceae bacterium
CTTAAGTATCGCTGATTAAAAACACAAGAGACACCAACAAATGCATTTAACCTACGCCCCCACTATTTTTATATTAATGAGCAGTTTATTATTTTCCAACCTTGCTCTAGCAAACACCGCTAATAGCCAATCTATCGAAAATTTTTGTCAAGACCTTGCCAAAAAGCTAAGGACCGTTTCTTTTGAAGGCTGTATTAACCTCAACCTAAAACCCGCCCCAATAACCAGTGAACAAAATAGAGTCATACCTTTTGTAGAAGTATTGCCGAATAAAGAAACGGTACCACAGGGAAGAATTTTATTTATTGGCGGTATTCATGGTGATGAATATGCCTCTATTAGCCTGACTTACTTATGGCTACAACACCTACAAAAAGATTTCAGCCCCACGCCTTTTCACTGGCTAGTCTTACCGCTTGCCAACCCTGATGGACTTTTTAGAAACCCTGCCACAAGAGCCAATGCGAACTCGGTAGATTTAAACAGAAACTTTCCCTCTCCCGACTGGGATAAACTGGCAATCAAGGCTTGGAAAAAACACTATAACTCAAACAAACGCCGTTACCCCGGCTCTTATGCTAGCAGTGAAAAAGAAACCCAGCTACTGGTAAGTATCATTAAAAGCTTTAACCCCGATGCGATTATTGCAATTCATGCCCCCTACGGGCTACTAGATTATGACGGACCCGAACATGCCCAGCCAGATAAAATAGGGCATTTAAAACTCAGACCATTAGGCACTTTCCCAGGATCTCTAGGCAGATATGCAGGGGAATATTTAGAAATTCCAGTACTTACCCTAGAACTTAAATCGGCAGGAAGCATGCCCAACCAAATAGAAATACAAACTATGCTACAAGATCTTGAGCAATGGGTTCACGATAAAATAGAGCAGCAAGAATTAGATATGTAAAAGTGCCGATTCCAGCCCTTTTAATTTTTGCATCCATTTATGCAAATATCTCTTCCTTATCTAAGGAACTGCTTAAATTTATGACCTATTCGTTGGCAATTTGGTTTTTTGTTCAAACACCAGCTTCCAAGTATTATTACTAAGTTCTTTTTGCCAATACTGTTCTACCCTTTTATTGGATTCAGGCAACATAAAACTGACAAAATACATTCCCTCTTCACCAGGGTATTGGTACACATTAACATCTTGCCAATTAACTTGATGATTGTTTTCAACCATTAACCATTGCTGAATATTTGCCAACACCTCTTGTTTATCATCAACTAGAACAGCCGTATATTCAGACATGACTGAATTGACAATAATAACAGGGGTAAGAGGAGACAAGGAAAATTTAGTAATTAATTCTTGCATATCAGGGTTGTTTAACACCACACAGCCTCGACTATCTAATGGAGGGCGGCTATAGGTTGTTCTAGGGGTTCCATGCAACCAAATACCAGAACCCGTTCTTCCTTGCTTCTCATCCCATTGATTAGGGTAATCTAAAGTTAAGGCAGCAACTCCATACAACTCTGGTAGCTCATCATCCAACATTTCTTTAACAATTTGATAAACCCCTGTTGGGGTTCTTAAATCACCTCGCATCTGCTTGCCCATGCCCTTACGACCAATAGAAATATAATAGTCAGCAACTTGATGCAAACCTTCTGCGGTATTTTCAAACAAATATAAACGGTGTTCTTTAGCACTTACAATAACTAAATAAGGCTCTTTAGAGCTTTTTAATACATACTTATCTAATAATTTTTGTCCGTTACGCTCTTGTTGTCTGCGAAGTTTTGCTTCTTTAAAAAGATTATCGGTTAATTCTTTATTATCTAACCTAAACTGTTTAATCCAGTCTTGCCTGCCCGCTTTAATTGCCAATAATTCAGCCTGAATTAACAAAGCCAACTTATACTCTGACTGCGATTTTAATAATAAATCAAACTCTTGCTTGGCTTGATTAAAATCAGCTTGCTCTAATGCGGAAAAGCCTTTTAATAAAATTTCTTCATTGGTTTTTGCTTGAACATTAAAAGCACTAAACAAAAAGCCTAATAAAACAATTAAATATAGCCTGGGACTGACTTTCATTATTATTTACCGACCACGCGCTCACTCACAATTTTCCACTCACCCTCTTTTAATGACCATACCATTGACTTAGTTACTTCGTCATCAAAGAGATTAGATTTGTAATGTTGGCTAAACACAACCTGTATCAAGTCAACACCTAATGCAATTGCTTCGATATTAGACAGATTTATCTCAATAAACCTAGGCTTTGTTAAATTTCTTTTACGTGCCGCTCTCCATGAAGAGTGGTTTGGGTGTTTAGGGGACAAGAAGTCACTAGCATAAAAACTTAAATACTTTGGTACATTTTGAGATTCCCAAGCTATTTTCCAGTTTTTAACCCTACCCAACACTTTATCTATATTGGCATCAACTAAAGCCATCTTTCCTTGCTCGGGCGTTTTTTTAACAGCTTCATCTACACTTGCCCAAACAACTTTTGGTGAGATGACGGGTGCTTTTTCAAACAATCTTTGGTAAGCTTTTTGTGCCTGATAAGCATAGATCGCACTTAAATTTTGCATTAAAATCTCACCAACCGCATCGGTTTTTAATGCATATTCTATTTTGGCTCTTGCCTCTTCTATCCTGCCAATTTTAATTAAATATACCGCATAATTATTAGCAACCGCTTTATCTGTTGGGTACTGGCTTTGCAGCTCTCTCCACTGCTTTAAGGCGGCATCTTGGTATTCAGGCTTAGCACTTTGTGACAAGGTCATTGCTCGCTGAAAATCTTTTACATAACTACTGGCTGTTGAAGAAGATTTTTCGGCTAAAACCAAGGAGTTTAAGCCAAACATTACTCCACAAATAACAGCCCATTTAACGAACAGCTTAAATACTTTTTTTCTATAAATTTTACGATTTTTTTCAAACATTTATTTACTTCCTAACAAACTAGATTTTATGTTCTGTATTTTACAGCATTTCCAAAATCAACTTTATATTAACTTTGCAAAGCACCTACGCCAACCATCTTGTTTTTTAATTTCTTCACATCATCACGTAACTGAGCTGCCAACTCAAAATCCAAATCTTTAGCCGCTTTATACATTTTCTTTTCCATTATTTTAATTGCCGAACCCAACTCGGCAGGAGTCATTTTTTTGCCTGGCTCTAATAAATACTCGCCGCTCCCTTCTGCGACCTTAAGAGCTTTCCCTTTAGCGGTTATGCTTGGTTTTTGAGCGTAGGGCGAATCTTCTAAAATATCGGTTACTTTTTTGCTCAACCCTTGTGGCGTAATATTATGTAGTTTATTATGAACCTTCTGTGCTTCACGCCGTCTTTGCGTTTCATCAATCGCTAGTTGCATTGACTTAGTAACCTTATCACCATACAAAACAGCCTTACCATTTATATTTCTAGCGGCACGCCCAATAGTTTGAATTAACGCCCTTTCCGAACGTAAAAACCCTTCTTTATCGGCATCTAAAATAGCCACTAAAGACACTTCTGGAATATCCAAACCCTCTCTTAATAAGTTAATCCCAACCAGCACATCAAACTCGCCCAGTCTTAAATCTCGAATAATTTCAATTCGTTCCACCGTATCAATATCAGAGTGTAAATAACGTACCCGCACACCATGATCTTCTAAATATTCTGTTAAATTTTCTGCCATTCTTTTGGTTAAAGTCGTCACCAAAACTCGTTCTTGTTTTTCCGTTCTCAAGCCAATCTCACCTAGCAAATCATCTACCTGGGTACTGGCGGGGCGTACTTCAATAATAGGGTCAAGTAAACCTGTCGGTCTTACCACCTGTTCGACTGTTTTTGAGGCTTTTTCTGATTCATACTTACCAGGAGTTGCCGATACAAAAATAGTTTGTGGCATAATGTTTTCAAACTCATCAAAACGCATTGGGCGATTGTCTAAAGCCGAAGGCAACCTAAAACCATAGTTTACTAAATTCTCTTTACGCGAACGGTCGCCTTTATACATACCGTCAATTTGCGGCACAGTTACATGACTTTCATCAATAAACATAATCGCATTTTTGGGTAAATAATCTAACAAAGTAGGCGGCGCTTCGCCTGACTCTCTGCCCGACAAATAGCGTGAATAATTTTCAATGCCCGAACAATAACCTAGCTCTTGCATCATCTCAATATCAAGCTTAGTTCGCTCTTCTAATCGCTGTGCCTCAACCAACTTATCCATCTCACGTAATTCAGCCAACCTATCTTTTAGCTCCGCTTTAATTTTCTCTAAGGTGCTAAGAATTTTTTCTTGCGGGGTGACATAGTGAGATTTTGGGTAAATAGTAATTCGGCTAGGACGGCTAATTACCTCGCCCGTTAAAGGATCAAACCAAGCGAACGCTTCAATCTCATCATCAAAAGCTTCTATCCGAATGGCATATTCATCTGATTCGGCAGGAAAAATATCAATTACATCTCCACGCACGCGGTAAGTTCCACGCCACAGTTCAATATCGTTACGGGTATATTGCATCAGCGTTAACTGCTTTAAAATATCCCGTTGTGAAACAACATCGCCAGTACGCATCTGTAAAATCATGCTTAAAAATTGTTTTGGATCTCCCAAACCATAAATAGCAGAAACCGTGGCAATCAAAATCACATCTTCCCGCTCCAACAACGATTTGGTTGCCGACAATCTAAGCTGTTGTATTTGGTCATTAACCGAAGAATCTTTTGAGATATAAGTGTCTGAGGCAGGCACGTAAGCTTCTGGCTGAAAATAATCAAAATAAGAAACAAAATATTCCACCGCATTATTCGGGAAAAACCCCTTCATTTCGCCATAAATTTGTGCCGCTAATGTTTTGTTATGCACCATAATAATGGCAGGGCGTTTTGAGCGTTGAATGACATTTGCCATCGTAAACGTCTTACCAGAACCCGTCACACCAAGCAAGGTTTGAAAAGCCTCACCATCTTCAAGCCCTTCTACCAGCTGAGAAATTGCTTTAGGTTGGTCACCCGCTGGTTGATAAGGAGAACTTAGTTGGAATGTTTTTTTCATAAAGAGTCTATCTTTTGGTAAACTGAACAGGTTATTTTACCCTATCTAATTAAAATAGAAAGAGCCTAAACCATGACTAGACTATCTAAGCGCGTAAACCGTGTAAAACCTTCTTTAACCTTAATCATTACGGCAAAATCAGCAGAATTAAAACAAGCAGGTAAAGACATTATTAGTTTAGGTGCTGGCGAACCCGATTTTGGCACACCAGAACACATTAAAACGGCGGGGATTAAAGCGATAGAAAGCGAAAAAACACGCTATACCGCCGTAGATGGTATTCCTGAATTAAAAGATGCTATTATTGCCAAATTTAAAAGAGACAACCACTTAAGCTATCAAGCCAATCAAATTTTAGTTTCATCTGGTGGCAAGCAAAGCTTTTATAATTTATGTCAAGCAGTATTAAACGATGGTGATGAAGTAATTATCCCTGCTCCTTATTGGGTATCTTATCCCGATATGACGTTATTAGCTGGTGGCGAACCCGTTATCGTAGAAGCAGGCATAGAGCAAGGGTTTAAAATAACCGCCAAACAATTAGCAGATGCCATAACCAGCAAAACAAAACTACTGGTTTTAAACAGCCCATCAAACCCAACGGGGGCAATTTATAGTGCCGAAGAACTAAAACAAATTGGTGACCTATTAGCCAAACACCCCAATATCATTATTGCCTCTGATGACATGTACGAACACATTATATTAAGAGAAAAAACCTTCACCAATATACTAGAAGTCAGCCCAGAGCTAGCCGACAGAACCATAGTAATGAACGGTGTATCAAAAGCCTACTCCATGACAGGTTGGCGAATTGGTTACGCGGCAGGTCCAGTTGATTTAATCGCTGCCATGCGAAAAGTACAATCACAAAGCACCTCTAACCCCTGCTCAATTTCGCAATATGCCTCGGTTGAAGCCTTAAATGGTTCGCAAGAATGTATTCAAACCATGCTAACCCAGTTCAAAAAACGCCACCTATTTGTAGTAGAACGCATTAACCAAATACCTGGTTTCAAATGTATTCATGCCGACGGTGCTTTTTATGCTTTTATAAATATAGAAAAGGCCATGCAACAAAAAGGCTTTACAACCGATGCCGACATGGCAACCGCTATCTTAGAACAGGTAGAAGTTGCAGTAGTACCAGGTTCTGCCTTTGGTGCAGACAAACATTTAAGAATATCCTTTGCAACCAGCATGGACAACTTAATAAACGCCCTTGACCGAATTGAAAAGTTTATGCAAAGCTCTTAAAACCCCTTTATGCCCTAGGGTAAAAATCGCCAGAGGTGGGTAGTACTCTAAGAAGGACTACAACCTTCTGCGAAACTCATCGGTTGGTCTTTGAAAGGCGTTATTTTTTTCTGGCACGCTTTCTTTGTTTTCACCGCCTGCTTCTTTATCTTCTCCATTTTGTAAATATTCAGGGGTTACTTTTAACATTTCTGCCAGAATAACTAAATTAGCCTTATTAGGCTTACTTCTTCCTGTAAACCACTGGTTGATTGCTCCCTTAGTTTTCCCCACTTTATTTGCAATCATAATTTGAGTTATCTTAAGTTTCTTCGCTTCTGTTTTAATTCTATTTGCTAAATCCATACTCATAGCTAAATTCCTCTTATTAAATAATTACTGTGCATCTAAAATGATGCTTTGAGTCTGCTTATAATTTTGACTACAAAGCTCTGTAAAATCATTAAACGAAACACCTCCCAGCCAAACTCCAGTTTTGGTTGAAATCCTACCCGCTTCTATTTGATACCTTGCCAAGCATCGAATATATTTTTGGCGACTTTGTTGGTTAATCACTAGCGGTGGCAAACCTGCTTTTAACAAAGGAATATTAGCCAACAACCTAGCAAGTCTACCATTTCCATCCCAAAAAGGGTGAATATGCACAAAACCAAGATGAAGCTTAGCATAAATTTCAGCTGCCGAGTTTACGTTAATCGTTGAATAGTCCAAACTATTCAAATAATCCATCCATTCGGACATCAGTTTATCGACATGCATAGGGTGTGCATATTCAATATAAACATGTTTTTGATTTTTGTCCATCGCATTACATCCGTTGGGTTCTAGCTTCCAATCACCCATTGGCTTATAAATATCTACCACTCTTTCTGTTTGCACCGCCTTGTGTAGATCACAAATAAATTGTTTTGAAACGACTTGATCTTGGCTAACTTGAGCATAAATTAAATCAATTGCTTTAGCATGCCCCATCACTTCTTGATGCTCAACAATAGGCTTTCCAGAGACTGTTAGTCCATATTCTAAAAGCTCAAAAGTATCGCCTAGCGTGAAAGTATTGCCCTCAATAGCTGTTGAGGAATGCGTCCAAACATCACGAATTTGTGACAAAACCGCCTGACGGCGAGAGCTAGGAACAGACAATAAAAAACTAGCGACTGGAGCCTCTGTCTTTGGGTGAATATAGTAATATTTACTAAGCCGAGTTTTACCTGTTTTAGCAACCAACCCTGCTGCCACCCAACTAGCTAACCAACGCCTTAGCGTGCGTTCAGAAACTCTTTCTTCAATAAAAGCCAAAAGCTCTGCAAGAATAACGGGCTTAGTTGACTGTTTTAAATAACCAAGTAACGTTTTCTTTAAATCAGTATTTGATGAAGTAGTATCTAGTGACATAGGACAGATTATACTCACAATTAGGACAAAATATAATTAAAAGTGTCCGAACCGATATTAAAAACCCTCCCAAGGTCAAAAATCACCAGGGGTGCCCCCC
>CAZZKU010000046.1:0-7756 GCA_964654635.1 uncultured Piscirickettsiaceae bacterium
AGCTAGAGTCATTTAGATTGAAAAATATTCTCTACGAAAAACTGTAAGTAGCCAGTTGCATCATTAGGAATAGGCCAAGCGTCTATTTTTTTTGCCATATCATTAAACGCAAGTGCAGATACACTCTTCGGTTTGGCTAGAGTAACGGGGCTTTGTTTCTGAATTGCTTCTCGTAAATCGTGATCAAAGGGAACGGTTCCTAAATAGTCTATTCGAACATCTAAGAACTTTTCACACACATTAGAAAACTTATCGTACAAGTCCTTACCATGTTTTTCTGTGCGAGTCATATTGGCAAGTAAATTAAATTTGGTTAGGTTATGCTCTCGGCTTAATACTTTAATCAGGGCGTAAGCATCTGTCATTGAAGCAGGTTCATCTGTTACCACAACTAACACTTCTTGCGAGGCTCTACAATAACTTACTACACTGTCGGCAATTCCGGCGGCAGTATCTATAATTAGAACATCTAAAAATCTGTCTATTTCAGAAAAGGCATTAATAATACCTGCATTTTCAGCAGGACTTAGTTGTGCCATTCGGCTATCACCCGATGAAGCTGGAATAATTTTAAAACCACCTGGTGCATCTGCCATGATTTCTACCAAAGTTTTTTCACCATTTAAAACATGAGCTAAATTATATTTAGCTTGAATTCCTAACATAATATCAACATTGGCTAGCCCCATATCGGCATCCATTAACAAAACTCTGTTGCCCATTTTACTTAGCGCTACAGATAGGTTAACTGAAACATTGGTTTTTCCGACACCCCCCTTTCCACTGGTAACGGCAATGACTCTAACTGGCTTTGCTTTTTTTGCTTTTTTTATAGGAGCAGAGTCCTCACTGCTAGCTGACTCTGCCAACTTGTCTGGTTCTTGATTATTTGAACCATTGGACTGTATTGCCCTTAATCCTGCTGCTTGGTCATTGTGCATCTGAAATATCCTTACCCATACCTAATTTGAAAGCCATTTCTTCACTTTCCATGTTTTTTTGTTGCCCTAAAACCATTATTTTATCCACGAAATTATGGACATTAACAGCCTCCAAATCTTCTGGCACTCTTTGCCCATTTGAAATATAAGTTAGTGGCAATGACTTTTCAATCATTACCGTCACGGCATTACCTAGCTGTGTCGCCTCATCTAGCTTGGTTAAAATACAGCCTTTTAAACCTACTTTACCAAAAGAGGAAACCACATCATGCATAACGCTTAATTGTGTTGCCGCAGATACAACTAAATAGTTTTTAATAGCATCCAACCCTACTTGAGTTTTTGTGGGCTGCTGGCTCATCATGCTATCTTTTTGGCTCATGCCTGCGGTATCAATTAATATTAATTTTTTAGCTGCTAAAGATCCTAACAAAGTATAAAGCTCGCCCTCTGAAGCCGCCACATGTACTGGAACACCCAATAGGTCGGCAAAAGTTTTTAACTGTGCTTGCGCCCCTATTTTATAACAATCTGTCGTAATCAATGCCAGTTGACCTGCTCCATTTCTCATTACAAAGCGACTTGCCATTTTAGCAATCGTGGTGGTTTTGCCTACCCCTGTTGGACCGACTAGGGAAATAATTCCACCTGCCTCAATGATATCTAGTTTGGTAACAGGAATCATTTCTTCAAGTAGGCGTAAAATATCTGACCAGGCTCTAACACTATTGGTCTCGGTACTGTTTACTAGTTTTTGAGCTAAATCCCAGCCAATACCTAACTGGACTAATTTTTTTAATAAGTTAACCTGTTTTGGGTCATTGATTTCTGTCTGTTGCCAAGCCAAGCCTGATAATTGATTTTGTAACATATCCTTAACAGATTTAAGCTCATTTGCCATTTTCTGAATAGCTTCTTTACTACTTGCCTCACTTTCTGGCAAAGAATAACTAGAGCGGGGCTGGTTATCTTTCTTTACCTTGGTTGAAAGCCCTAAATCAGGTTCGACTGCCGCAACGATTTCAACCCCTTCATCGGTGTTACGAGTAGACATTATTACCGCATCATCACCCAGCTCGTTTCTAACCAAATCCATCGCTTGGCGCATATTGGTAGCTAAATAGCGTTTTAATTTCATTTAACTGTCCTGCCCAATATTGGCAACCACACTAATTTGCCTATTTTCTGGTATTTCAGAATAAGCCAAAATATTTAAATTAGGCAAACTAAACCTAAATAATCGAGCAAGCGGAGCTCTTAACTGTGGTGCGACTAGTAATATTGATGAACTGCCTTCTGCTTCTATTTTTTGCGATTCTTCTTTTAAAGTCGTATGCAACCTTTCTGCCAAAGTTGGCTCTATAGCAAGCTGTCCATCAGCAGAGCCTTGCGAAGCTTGTAGCAACAATTGTTCCAAAGTTGGCTCCAATGTAATTACCTTTAATTCATCATTTTCACCGGCTAGTTGTTGCACAATTGAACGACCTAATGCGGCTCGCACATGAATCGTTAATTCAGCAGGCTCTTGTGTCTTTCCTGCCGCTTCGGTTAAAGCCTCAACAATAGTTCGAAAATCTTTAATTGGAATATTTTCTAATAATAGGTTTTGTAAAACTTTAACCACTGCGGCTAAGTTTAAGCGGTCAGGAATAAGTTCTTCAACCAGTTTAGGCGAATCTTCTTTTAATTTATCTAATAATTTCTGAGTTTCATCATAACCCAATAGTTCTGAAGAATAATCTTGCACTACTTGGCTAATATGAGTTGCCACAACCGTACTGGCATCAACTACAGTATAACCTAATGCTTGTGCCTGCTCTCTATCCGATGGTGCAATCCACACAGCGTCTAACCCAAAGGTGGGATCTTTGGTGACTACCCCTTCAACTTCGCCAAAAACTTGCCCTGGGTTTATGGCTAATTCTTTATCTGGATAAACTTCTCCACCACCTGAACTCACTCCCAGCAACATTATTTTGTATTGATTAGGAGAGAGATCTAAATTGTCTCGAATATGTACTGGAGGTACCAAAAAACCCAACTCTTGTGATACTTTGCGACGAACCCCTTTTACCCTTTCAAGTAGTTGTCCATTTTGAGCTTGATCAACCATGGGAATTAAACGATAACCAACTTCTAACCCAAGAATATCAACCGCTTGCACATCATCCCAACTTAATTCAGATTCTGGATTATCATCAGGCTTTATATCTTCTGCTAACACATTTTCAGCATTGGGTTGTTCTTTGGATTTTTTAGCTATGTAATAAGCTCCTGCTCCTGAAATAGCGGCAAAGGATAAAAAAGCAACATTAGGCATACCTGGGATTAAACCAAAAACACCGACAATACCCGCAGTCATTCCCAATGCTTTAGGATTGGCAAGCATTTGTGCTTGAACCTGCTGAGACATATCTCGCTTATCACCTGAAACACGGGTAACAATAATTGCAGTGGCTGTTGAAAGCAATAATGCAGGTATTTGTGCGGCAAGTCCATCCCCTAAAGTAAGTATAGTATAAACCTCTACTGCATCACCAAAGGCCATATCATGTTGCCCCATACCTATGGCAAAACCGCCTAATAGGTTAATGAACAAAATTACGATTCCTGCAATGGCATCCCCTTTTACAAACTTACTTGCCCCGTCCATTGAGCCGTAAAAATCAGCTTCTGAAGTTATTTCAATTCGTCTCTCTTTAGCTTCTTCTTGGGTAATCAAACCCGCATTCAAATCGGCATCTATAGCCATTTGCTTTCCGGGCATAGAATCTAAGGTAAACCTTGCACTAACTTCTGCAACTCGCCCCGCTCCCTTGGTGACAACCACAAAGTTAATGACCACTAAAATTGCAAAGACAACAATACCAACCGCAAAGTTTCCGCCGATTACAAACTGACCAAAAGCGGCAATGACTTCTCCGGCCGCATCGCCCCCATTATGCCCTTCTAAAAGGATAATACGGGTAGAGGCAATATTTAATGACAATCTAAACAGAGTAGTAAGCAAGATAACGGTAGGGAATATAGCAAAATCTAGTGGACGTTTTGAATAAAGGGTCACAAACAAAACCACTAGGGCAAGGGCGATGTTGAAGGTAAAGAAAATATCCAACAAAAATGGTGGTAAAGGCACTACAACCATCGCCAGCAGAGCCAAAATGGCAACAGGAACCCCAAGCCCTTGGCTAAAAGAATTTTTAACTTTATGTAATATTTGGTGTAAATTCATTAAAGTTGGTTCATTTTCAATTTAGGTTTACTCTTTTAATCTTTAATTTTTAGTTTTCATGTTTTTAGGAATCGGTAATGAATGAAAATTAACTTCCTCTGCATTCTTTCCATCGCGTAACTGGTAAACATAAGCCAATACAGCGGCAACAGCCTTAAACAATTCATAAGGAATAGGTTGATCAATCTCTGCATTATAGTATAAAGCCCGTGCAAGAGGTGGAGCCTCTATTATCGGTATATTATGTTCAGTTGCAATAACTCTTATTTGTGATGCCACAAAGTCTGCCCCTATTGCTAACACTTCTGGCTGGCTCATTTCATCTGGCTTATATTTAAGTGCTATTGCATAATGAGTGGGGTTGGTAATAATTACATCTGCATCTGGCACGCTCTGCATCATACGTTTTTGAGACATTTCTGTTTGTAACTGTCTAATCCGCCCCTTTATTTCGGGATTACCTTCTTGCTGTTTAAACTCTTCTTTAACTTCTTGTTTAGTCATTTTTAACTGAGTAATATGTTCGTGTACTTGAAAAGGAACATCAATCACAGCCACTACAATTAACGCCAAACTAACAAAGATAAAGGCTTCTATAATTAATTTACCGGCATGAGCTAACGAAATTCTAGTCGCCTCTGCACCCAATGAGATAACCTCTTCATAAGAGTGCCATAAAAAATAGGCGGCAACTGCACCAATCAAAACAAATTTAGCTAAGGCTTTAATTAGCTCCATTAAAGCAAACATGGAAACCATTTTTTTTAAACCCGCGGCTGGGTTCATTTTGCTTATTTTAGGGGACATTGCCTGGGTACTAAAATTCCATCCGCCGATTAATAATGGTGAAAATAAAGCGATAAATACCATTACAGCCAAGAAAGGAATCACCATATAAATAGAATGGGCAACCATAGCTAAAATACGGTTAGTTAACATTCCTATATCAAACGCATGGGCACGATCGAACTGAAGACCTTGGGTTAAAATTATTTCAAAATCATTAATCATCATTTCGCCGAAGAAATATAAAAACACCGCTCCGGAAAGGGTTATTAATAAAGTTGACATCTCTATTGAACGAGGAACTTGCCCTTTTTCTCTAGCTTCCCTAAGCTTTTTCTCGGTAGGTTCTTCCGATTTTTCCGTACCATCTTCATTCTCTGCCATAAGTCAACCTTTAAGGAGCTGCCACTTCATTCAAAGTTAAGCCGAGTATTAAATCATAAGCATATAGCAATATATCTTGTAAATGTGGCATAACCAATGGTGTAATAAAGATTAACATGATAATTCCAACCATTAACGAAACAGGAAAGCCCACTGCAAAAATATTTAAAGCCGGTGCTGCCCTTGAAATAACGCCAAATGAAATATTAACTATTAACAGAGCCGTTACCAAAGGAAGAGCAAGTAAAACACCTATTTCAAACATTTTACTACCAAAATTAAAAATCACTTTCAGACTTTCTTGGTCAAAAAACGTCAAGCCTACGGGTAAGGTAATAAAACTCTCCACTACCAACTTAAAAACCAACATATGTCCATGTAATAGAAGAAAAATCAATGTGGCTATAATCGTGAAATACCGCCCCACTATAGGAGTATTTACCCCCGTGGCTGGGTCAACCATAGATGCCATAGCAAGCCCCATTGACATTGAAACTAAATGCCCAGCAACAACAAATATTTGAAAAATAACCGCAAAAATAAGCCCTATTGCAATACCTATGCCCAATTGTTGAACAATCAATAAAACACCATGCCAGGTAAAAGGGTCAACAGGAGGAGGAAGTGCTAAGGCTGGAGCAACGGCAATAGTAACTAACACCGCTAGCATCAAGCGTATTTTAACAGCAACATATTTTCCTGAATATAACGGCAACATCAAAAACATGCCCGAAATACGAACAAACGGCCAAAAATATAAGCCTAGTAGCTGTAAAAACTCTTCATAGCTAAATACCATTTTTCATTTAACCAATCAGAGCGGGTATATTTTCAAATAATTCTCTGGTAAAAGAAACCAATACACTTAACATCCAATGACCCGCAAACACAAGAACAACTGCTACCATGGCAACCTTTGGCACAAAGCTCAAGGTCATTTCATTAATTTGGGTTGCTGCCTGAAACATACCAATAACAAGCCCAACCAATAGTGCAGGAATCAACATAGGAGCCGTTAACATAGCGACCACTTCCAGCATTTTTTGCCCAAGGGTTAATACAAATTCTGGTGTCATCTTATATCCCTCCTGCTACCACAAAACTATTGGCAAGCGTTCCCATAATTAAAGCCCAGCCATCTATTAATACAAATAACATTATCTTAAAGGGTAAAGAAATAATCATCGGCGACAACATCATCATCCCCATTGCCATTAACAGGGTTGCTACCACCAAGTCTATAATTAAAAAGGGGATAAAAATCATAAACCCTATTTGAAATGCGGTTTTTAATTCACTGGTCATAAAGGCAGGAATAAGTACTTTAAACGGCACTGTTTCAGGGTCGGTTAACTCTATACCCGCCATTTCAGCAAACATACCTAAATCAGATTCCCTAGTTTGTTGTAACATGAATTGGTGCATAGGTACTGAGCCTATATCCAAAGCTTCTTTAAATTTTATTTGCTCTTCCATATAAGGGCTGATAGCCTCACCATAAATCTTATCTAACACGGGTGACATAATAAATAAGGTTAGAAAAAATGCCAAGCCTACTAAAATTTGAGTCGAAGGTGTTTGTTGAGTTCCTAGTGCCAGTCTTAACAAAGCTAACACCACTATAATTCTAAGAAAGGAAGTCATGCCAATTAAAGCCGCTGGTAATAATGTTAAGCCCGTCATTAACATTAAAATTTGCATGGTTAAGGTGTAATCTTGATTGCCTTCTGCATCGGTTTCAACCGTAAAAGCAGGAATACCTGGCTCGGCAAATGCCAAGGTGGGCAACAACAAGGGTATTAATAAGAAAAGTATTCCTGCTAGTTTGTTAAGTGTCATTATTTACATCCCTTGTCTTTTGTTTAATTGAAGGTTGTTCAGGTTCATTTTTTTTACGAGCATCCATTGCTTCTTGTAACCTTTTTGCAAAGACTTGGCTTAAATTATTTTTAATACCAACGGGGCTAAAGGAGCTTGAAACATCTATCGGTTCTTTTAATTCATGCAATAGACTTATCTTAGAAGAGGTTACGCCAATAAGTAACTGTTCATCACCAACTTCTAACAAAATAATTCGCTCTCTTTGTCCAACCGACATATTGCCTAACACTTTCATATGATTGCTTGCCAAACCATTTACCTTACCAAAACGCTTCATAAGCCAAGCGGAGATAAAGATAAGCAATAAAATAATAGCAAGCGATAGAATAATTTGACCCAAATGATTACTAGGCTCTAGATTTTTGGACAGGGTTGGCTCAACGGCTTCAGCAAACACAAAAACGGGGAATGAAGACAACATCAAAACTATTGTTTTTTTAAGATTAAGCACGTTAGGAAAGCCTTTAACACAAGATAAATATTTCATTCTAGCAATTGTATTAAATTAACAATGAAATTAGTAGGTAATTAT
>CAZZKU010000047.1:0-7687 GCA_964654635.1 uncultured Piscirickettsiaceae bacterium
GGCACTTATTCAATACTCTAGAAGAGATTTACGAACCAACTCTGGTGCCGATTCTAATAACTTTTTGGTGTAAGCATGTTGTGGTTTAAATAAAACTTCACTTAAGCTTCCCTGTTCAACTATTTTTCCTTCTTTCATTACCGCAACTTGGTGAGCAATTGAGGGAATGATTGATAGGTCGTGAGTAATAAACAGGTAGGTCATTTGATATTTGTTTTGTAAGTCATCTAATAATTGTAATACTTGTGCCCTTACGCTTACGTCTAAAGCACTGGTTGGTTCATCACAAATAATTAGTTCTGGCTCTACTGCTAAGGCTCTAGCTATACCTATTCTTTGCCTTTGTCCGCCTGAAAACTCGTGCGGATAGCGGGTTTTATGTTCTTCTAATAGACCTACTTGGCTTAATAATTCGCTAATCCGTTCATCTTGCCCTTGTTTGGTTTGTGGCCCTACTTTTAGGCTGACCATGCCTTCTCTAATAATTTCGCTGATAGTCATTCTTGGGTTAAGTGCTGAAAAAGGGTCTTGAAATATAACTTGGACTTTTTTGCGTAATGGCTTCATTTGTTTATCGTTTAAAGTGGATAAATCAATGGTGTTATTTTCTAAGGTCAAATTTATACTGCCACTAGTCGGCGAAATTAGTTTTAAAATCGCTTGTCCGATGGTGCTTTTACCACTACCAGATTCGCCTACTAAGGCTAGAGCTTGTCCTTTATAAAGGGTTAAGTTTACCCCATCTACCGCTTTTACCTGCCCTACGGTTCTTTGAAAAATTCCTTTTTTAATTGGAAAATGAACTTTTAGGTTTTTGATGGTTAATAATGGATCTGTTTGCTTGCTCACTTTTAGTTTTTTAGATGGCACGGCATCTTTTAATAGTTTTTGGGTGTAAGGGTGACTAGGATTGTTAAAAAACTTGTCTTTATCGGCTTGTTCAACCAATTTTCCTTGTTTCATTACGGCAACGGTATCTGCCATTTCATACACTACGCCCATGTCATGGGTGATGAATAAAATAGCCAGTTGTCTTTTGTCGCGTATTTCTTTTAGCAGGTTTAATACTTGTGCTTGAATCGTGACATCTAAAGCGGTAGTTGGTTCATCGGCTATTAATAAATCGGGTTCACAAGCCAGTGCCATTGCAATCATAATTCTTTGTTTTTGTCCGCCAGACAATTGGTGCGGATACCAGTCGTAACGTTCTTTTCCATCGACAATACCTACTTCATCAAACAAAGAAATTACTTGTAAACGTGCTTGTTTAGAGTTTAAACCTAGGTGTAACCTAATCACTTCTGCTACCTGCTCGCCAACTTTCATAACAGGGTTCAGCGAGGTCATAGGTTCTTGAAAAATCATCGCGATTTGTTTACCACGCACTTTTTGCATTTGTTTTTCAGTTAGCTCAAATAACTTTTGTGTTGGCTGATTAGGGCGTGTTAATTGCATACTGCCACTGCTAATAACTAGAGAGTCGTGTAACAGTCGCATAATGGCTAACGAGGTTAATGATTTTCCACTACCTGATTCACCGACTAGTGCAAGGATTTCTCCTGGGAGAATATCAAGCGAGAGCTTTGAAACCAGTTCTGTATCGCCTACTTTAATACTTAGGTCTTTAATCGATAAAATGGGCTGGGTTGTGTGCTGGGTTGTGTTTTTCATTTAGTGTTTCCTTATCGCCTTGGATCTAATACTTTTTGTACTCGGTCGGCAAATAAATTAGCGGCTAAGACCAGTAAAAACATAAAAAAGAAGGCGGATAATAATGACCACCAGACCATTGGCTCTCTTGCCATTTCAAGGCGTGCTTGATTAATCATATTGCCCCAACTGTGCATGGTTGAATCTACACCAACCCCAACATAGGATAATACCGCTTCGGCAAGTACCAACCCGCTAAAGTCTAACACCAATGTAATTAATATTATGTGCATTAAATTTGGCATAATATGGCGGGTAATCATTTTAAAACGACTTACGCCAAATGCTTTGGCAGCATCGACATATTCAACTTGGCTTATTTTAAGGGTTTCTGCCCTTAGTAGTCGGCACAGTCCTGTCCAACTGGTAATGCCCAAAATTAGCACTAAAAATAGCAGTCTAATATCGGCTCTTTCTTCGGTGGTACTAAACCAGTCGGGGTTGTTTGTCATAATAGTTTGCATAACCAATACTGCGGAAGCTATTAATAACACCCCTGGAATAGAATTTAAGGTGGTGTAAATATATTGAATAACATCATCAACCCAGCCACGTAATAAACCTGCGGTAATGCCTAGAACAATCGCCAATGGCAAGGTTACTATGGTGGTTAAGACGCCAATAAGCACCCCTGTTCTAATGCTTTTTATTGCACCATATAAAACATCTGAACCGACTTTGTCTGTACCCATAACATATACAAAATTGCTTAGATGTAGCATCCAGCCAATAAATGCGAATATAATTAGTAGGGTAATATAGGCAGTCGACCAAGGTAATTCAACTGCATTTTTTTGAGTAACTCTGCTTCGCCAAAAAAGATGTAGCCCGATTAAAACTCCTGCCACAACCAGTCCTTGAACTAAGCCTATTAAGCTTTCTAAGACAAAGTTATAATTAACTTCAACAAATTGGAGCGGTAAATAAATTTGTGAAGAAATTCCTTCTGCTGAAACTTGTAATGATTTATTGTATTCAACCAAGGCAAAAGGTGCTGAATAGGTACGTTCGACCCCATCATTTAAACTATATAAAGCCAAGTCGAGCAAAGTTTTAGTGCCACCCACCGCTTGATGGATCTGTATCGAATCGATTAAGGCAACTAGGCAATATAAAATTAAAATAATACCTGAAATCATCGCTATTTTCGATTGGAAAACGGCATGCCATTTTTTCTTTACTTGCAAATCCTTACCAAGAATACCGACCCAGAGGACAATTGACAAAAACAGCCCCCAAATCATCATATCTGTCCAAAGCAGGCTAATCGGAAAAGCGGGCATTAATTCAACCTCACTCTTGGGTCAAAAAAGGTATAGGAAATATCGGTTAAAATTAGCCCTACAATGTAAAGTACCGAGCCTAAAAACACCATTGATTTTACAATAGAAAAATCTTGTGAATTAATAGCATCAATGGTGTAGCTACCTAAACCAGGGATAGCAAAGAAAGATTCCATAATTAAAGAACCCATAAACAAGCTAGGGATAATAACCACTATACCGGTTAAAATAGGCAACATGCCGTTTTGCAAGACATGACCAAACAGCACTTTAATTTCTGACAACCCCTTTGCCCGTGCGGTTCGCACATAATCTTGCCCTATTTCTTCTAAGAAAATACTGCGATACCAGCGAACACCTGCCCCTAAGCCTGCAAAAACACCAATTAAAACCGGTAAGACCAAAAATTTAAAGCCTTCCCAGCCAGGCTGGTAGCCCGATATAGGCATCCAATGGAGCATTTTGCTAAATAAAACCTGCCCAGCAATGATGTAAAATAAACCAGATATTGACATAATTGCCACCGCTATCATCATGGTAACGGTATCAAGTGTTGATCCTCTAAATAGCACGATTAATAATGCAAACGAAATATTGGTAATAATGGCAATGAAAAAAGTGGGCAAAGCAATCGCTAAACTGGGCCACATTCGCTCTTTAATGTCTGCTCCTATCTGTCGCCCCGCATCAGATTCGCCAAAATCGAATAAAAACAGCTTAACTGACTCTTGGAAGAAGATAGTATCGGTAAACATAGACCCTGGCGAAATTTGGCTTTCTGGGTTAAAAAACAAAGGTTTATCATAACCATGTTCTTGTTTCCAACTTTGAATCATTTCTGGGGTGTTTTGTTTGGCACCTAATTGTGCTCTTGCCATATCATCAGGCGTATTGACCATGAAAAACAAAGCAAAGGTTATAAAGTTAATGCCGATTAGAATCGGGATTGCAAAGGCAATTCGTCTAGCAATATAAGCAAACATTAGCGTCCCTCTTTTGTTTGGCTAGTTGTCGGTGGACTAATAACCTTTAGCTGACTCTTTCGGTAAGCTTTTAAAATAGGATAAATAGATAAAATAATCAGAGCCAATAACAACCACAAAGGCCAAACAACAGGCTGATTCCATAGTTGTTGTTTTTCAACTCGCAAAGCGGCATCAATTTTTTTATATTTTAAGGTATTATTTGCTAGAGGATTCGGCCAAACATTTTGATACCAACTGTGCGTTAAAGCAATCGATTTAGGGTAGAAACCAAAAGCCCAAGGAGCATCTTTTTGTACCATTTCGAGCATTTTATTAATAACTTCTTGACGTTGTGGTGAATTTTTCATTCTTTTCATTTTAGCGAAAAGCTTATTAAACTCTGGGTTGTCATAATTTGCCCCATTTACCCCAGCTCCTTCGGTATTAATTGGTGCGTTTTTACCATCTAATAAAAACAAGAAATTTTCAGGGTCTGGGTAATCGGCATTCCAACCCCAGGTAAACATTTGTACCGATGCGGTTCTAACCTTGTCTTGAAAACGATTGTAGTCGGTTGCTCGTATCACCAATTGAATACCGAGTTTATCAAACTGTTTACGATACCAATTTAACAACGATTTACTATCAGGGCCTGTGGCAGCTGTATCAAAATGCAAACTTAATTGCTCTCCGTTGGCATCGCGTCCATTTGGAAAGCCTGCTTCTGCTAACAACTGTTTTGCATATTCAATTGGCTTACGAATAGGCTGGTTATTGATTAAATCGTACACAAAAGGGTTAATTGCCCCCTCTTCATGACCAAACAAGCCAGGAGGAATAGGGCCGTGAGCAATAATTCCCCTACCATTTAAGAATACTGAAATATATTCTTCATAATTAATCGCAATACTAATCGCTTGACGCAATTTTTGTTGCTGTTCACTATAACCACCAACAACAGAGTCTGCCATGTTAAAGGCGAAGTAAAAAATAGTTGGCTCTACTACACTGAGAAAGTTAATGTTTTTTTCAATCATCTCATCGGTTAGGTTCATTTGCCCTGAACCTGAAATAGAAATGGCTTGATCAAAGCTAGAGCTACTGACTCCTGAAGCATCATAAAAACCTTGTAAAAATTTATTCCACAAGGGAACACTTTCTTTTTCTAAGCTATAAATTGCTTCTTCAATAAAGGGCAACGGTTTTCCTGCATCTTCTAACAAGCTAGCGGGAACATCGTCGGCAAGCCCTTCTTTAACAGTTGGATAAAAACCATGCTTATAATTTGGGTTAGCGACCAGACGAATTTGTCTATTCGGATTATTTTCTGCCAGCATATAAGCACCCGTTCCTACAGGGTAGGTACTTAATGAAATGTTTTTTTCTGCTAACCATTTTTGATCGTAAAACTTAACCGCTTCCCACGGAACAGGTGCAAAAAAATTCATGCTTAACCAGTATAAAAACTGCGGATATTTACCTTTAACTAAAATAGAAAATTCAGTATCAGAAAGCTTGCTTACCCCCGATATATCATACTTAGATAACTTGTAATCTTCTTTTAAATCAAAGTCTTTAGATACTTTTTTAGAATAATCTTCCAAGCCAACAATTAACTGATTCATCGTGCCTAATATCGGTGAGTGATTTTGAATAACTGCCATTCTTTTTATGGCATAGATGTAGTCATCTACGGTTAATCTTTTAGCTGATTTAGTAGGAAAATCAGCTATTATTTTTATATCGTCTAACTCTATTCCTGCTTTTTTATCCAGACCATCTAAATCATGAAATATAAAGTTGCCCGCTAAGTCTTGCTCAAAGGCTGGGTGAGGTTGATAATAAATATCGTCTTTAATTTGAAAAGTGTAACGAGTAAATTTAGCATTTTCAGTATCCACAACGGTTAACTTATCCGCGGCAAGAAAAACTTTTTCAGGAAAAGTAGAGAGGGTTAAAAGATCTAGTTGATAAGGACGCTTAAGATAATGGTACTGAAATAACGGCTCAACAACTTGACTTAAAAAAGCCCATTCATTGGCATTATAAGAAATAACAGGATCAAGGTGCTTAGGCGGGGAAGAAAAACTGCTAAACAATACTTCCCTTTCTGCTGCTCCTGCAGGGTGTGGATTATTCCACACCTCAGAGCAGCTAGACAAAAGGGAAGAAAAAACAACTAAAGTCAATAACTTGAGTTGTTTTTTAAAGAGCTGTGTTAAACCCACTTCTCAAACATTTCTTTAATAGCTTCTGGGGTTGGCACAACTTGTTTAACTTCTGTTATTTTTCTATCTTTTACAGAAACCACTACCACCATATCTTCGCTTACGCCCTTTCTATAAGGAGCTGCTACAACACTGTCTTCAATAACCAACACCTTATGCTCAAGCTTCTTAAGTCCTGGCATAATAAAAATGGTTTTAATTAAAGATGGTGCAGAACTAACATCGGCAATAAAGACTACCTTATAGTCTTCAAGATAAGTTTTACTTTGAGTTAAAAGATAGTCATTAATGGCATGAGAGGTATCTTTTCCAAAGGCAAAAATAATTCTTTTGGTGTCTTCAGAAATAACCCTTGGCTCACCAAATTGATCATTAAGATTAAGACCTTCCAAACTCATACCTACAACCAACTTAGGTTCGACATTTTCTTCTACAGTCTTATCGCTACAACCAATTAGTAATACCGAAAGTAAAACAATCGTAAAAATACCCTTCATTTTTAAAGCCTTTAATGAAATTAAGTAATTAATAGATTTAAATTATAAACAAATCTTATAACTATTTGTAACCCTTTGCAAAATTTAACCCGACAAATACAGCGGACTTAAGGCTTTAATTTTGCCCAGGGACAAAATAGTTGTTAGAATAAGTTTTACTTATATACTAAAGGAGCTATTAATGGGATTTTTAACTGGTAAAAAAGCACTAATTGTGGGTGTTGCTAACAACAAATCTATCGCCTACGGTATCGCCAAGCAAATGGCAATACAAGGTGCAGAAATAGCCCTTACTTATCAATCTGAAAAGCTAAAGGGTCGTATTGAAAAAATTGCAGAGGAAATCGGCTGTAAAACAATTTTGCCGTTAGATGTTACTTCTGATGAACAAATTCAATCGGTTTTTGCTAGCCTAGCTGCAAACTGGGATGAATTAAATATTTTAGTTCACTCGGTTGCCTTTGCTCCAAGAGAAGAATTAGATGGTCGAATCATTGATTCAGCTACTCGTGAAGGCTTTAGCATGGCACATGACATTTCTGCCTACAGCTTAATCGCACTTACCAAGGCTGGCTACCCAATGCTTAAAGCGGGCAGTGGTGCTGTGTTAACTCTTTCTTACTTAGGTGCCGAACGTGCTGTGCCTAACTATAATGTAATGGGCATTGCAAAGGCTTCACTAGAAGCAACCGTTCGCTATTTAGCCGCTGACCTAGGTCAAGACAATATTCGAGTGAATGCGGTTTCTGCAGGCCCTATCAGAACCTTAGCGGCAGCTGGAATTAAAGATTTTAGAAGCATGTTAAACAAAGCTGCTGAAGCCACCCCACTTCGTCGTAATGTAACCATTGAGGAAGTCGGCAATACTTCTGCATTTTTATGCTCTGATTTAGCGTCAGGAATAACTGGGGAAATTACTTATGTAGATGGCGGTTACAATATTACAGCTTCAACTTAAGGTGTAAATTTGATATAAATCTAAATCGCTAGCAAAAAGCTCTTAA
>CAZZKU010000048.1:0-7616 GCA_964654635.1 uncultured Piscirickettsiaceae bacterium
GATTCAATGAACAGAAAAAAAGAAAATTTTAAAGAAAATGCGTGATAAAGACAAACGAGTGCATGCTAGAAATTTCCCGAAGAATAAGCCCGCTTATGTTTCCAAAGATGAGCGGGTAAATTATCCGAGGTAGCTGAACAAGAAATCAAAACTGCTCAAGAATTAGAAAATTCTTGAGCAGTTTTTAAAATCTCTTCAGCGTGCTTTAGGGTTTGTTCTGTAATAGTCATTCCGCCCACCATTCTAGCAATTTCTTCTACTCTTTCTTTTGAGCTTAACTCAACTACTTGAGTAGAAGTGCTATCTTCAGTTACACTTTTACTAATGTTGAGCTGTTGTTTACCATAGGCGGCAACTTGCCCTAAATGAGTTATCGATAACACTTGTGTGTGCTTACCAAGCAGTTGCATTTTTTGCCCAACCACTTCTGCAATACCACCACCAATGCCGACATCTACCTCATCAAAAATAAGGGTTGGAATACAGGAAACTTGTGCGCAGGTAACTTGAATGGCCAAGCTAATTCTGGACAATTCGCCACCAGAAGCAACTTTGTGAATAGGTTGAACGGGTTGCCCTTTGTTGGCAGAAACCATAAAACTAACTTTATCGTTACCTTTATTCGAGGGTTTTTCTGCATTTTCAAAGGTAATTAAAAATTGTCCATTTTCCATGCCTAGTGTTTGCATGCTTGTGCTAATGGTTTGGCTTAATGCTTTTGCATGTTTTAAGCGTGAAGCAGACAGCGCTTTTGCGGAGTCAGTATAAGCTTGCCAAGCAGTATCAATATCTTGTTTTAACTGTTCTAAAGATTCAGTAGAATTTGACAGGTTATCGAGAGATTGGATAATATCTTGGTGCTTTTTAACTAGGTTTTCTGGATCTAGCTGGTGTTTTTTAGCTAGATTAAACAAATCCGATAGCCTAGATTCGGTTGCTTGTAATTTAGCAGGATCCAGTTCGATAGTATTGTTTTGTTGTAAAATATCACTAGCCAGTTCTTGGCAATCAATTAGTAAAGAGTTTAATTGCTCTAAAGATGAGGTCAGTTGTGGTGAAAAGTTACTAACTGAGCTTAAATTGTTTATGGCACTGTTAAGTAATTGTGCTACACCATTGTTGCCTTCCAGCAGTTGGTAGGTTTGGTTAATAGCTTGTTTTATTTCATTGGCATTAGAAAGAGTATTTTGTGCGTTAGATAGGTCTCTAAATTCATGTTCTTGCGGTTGGATTTTATCAAATTCTTGTTTTTGAAAGTTCAATAGCTCAATTTTGCTTTGTCGATCTTCTTGATTGGCTAACAACTCTTGGTAAGACTTGTTTAAGGCATACCACGCCTGGTAATTTTTGGCAGTGGAGTGAACTAAGTCAGCATGCTGGGCATACGAATCTAATAATTCGAGTTGTTTTGAGCTGTTTAACAACGATTGATGTTCATGCTGACCGTGAATATCAATTAATAATCTGCTTAGTGATTTTAATTGAGCGATAGAAGCAGGCAAGCCATTAATATATCCCTTCGAGCGTCCCTCGGCAGAAAGGCTGCGGCGTAGTAGGCAAAGATTATTATCATCAAGTTCATGTTGAATTAGCCATTGCTGTGCGGCAGGATTGTTCTCAATACAAAAGTCAGCGGTAATGTCTGCTCGTTTTTCTCCGTGTCTAACTAAAGAAGTATCAGCTCGTTTGCCTAATGCCAAGCCAAGTCCATCTAATAATATAGATTTTCCTGCCCCCGTTTCTCCAGTTATACTGGTAAATCCTTGTTGTAAAGGCAGGGATAGTTTTTTAATTAACGCCAGGTTTTGAATAGTGAGTTCTTGTAGCATTACAGCTTTTTTCCCCAGTTTAGTTTAGCTCTTAACAATTTAAAATGATCATGGTTTTTTGGGTGAATCATGGTGATAAATTTTGGATGGTGTTTAACGATAACTTCGTATTGTGAAGTAAACGGAAAACTAAGTTGACCATCACAAATAATGGTCGCTGTGCCACTACAATCATCTACAGGTCTAATGCAAATAGTGCTGTCTCCGCCAACTACTAAAGGACGATTGCTCATAGTATGCGGGTTGATTGACACCAATGACATAACATCTAAACTGGGGTCTAAAATAGGCCCACCAGCAGAAAGTGAATAGGCGGTTGAACCAGTTGGGGTTGCAATAATCATCCCGTCAGCACGTTGGCTACTAACAAACTGTCCGTTTATAAAGGTTTCAAATTCAATCATGCGTGGCGATTCGCTTTTGTGCAACACCACATCATTAAAGGCAACTTGGTCAAATAAAACCGAGTTGTTTTTGCTAATGGTTACATTCAGTAAATTTCGTTGTTCACTGCTATAGTTGTTGTCTAAAATATCATCTAAAGTTTCGCACATTATTTCAGGTGAAATGTCAGCTAAAAAACCAAGCCGACCTAAGTTAATGCCTAAAATAGGAATATTACTATCAACAATATTACGAGCCACGCTTAAAAAAGTACCGTCCCCGCCAACCACAATTGCAAAGTCAATGCTTTTTAATAATTCGGGCAGGGGCAGTATATCAACCCCCTGTTTTCCAACAGGGAAGTTTTTGCAGGAGTCTTGGTCTAAAAAAACTTGTTTGTCTTTTTGTTTAAAATAAGCAACAAGCTGCGCAATTTTTTCCCAAGACTGGTCGCTCTTGTATTTGCCAAAAATACCAATTTTATTAAACATTGTCTATCTAACCTGAATAAATATCTAGGGCTAAATTATACCCATTAACTGCTTCATGTTTTTAAATATAAAAAATCTTTAATTGTTGTCTTGAATAGTTGCTTTGTGCCTACATAATCTAAGAAGCAATCAAAATTACTTGGAGTAAAAAATGGCTAAGAAGACAAATAATGAAGAACAAATTCCGGCAGTTGATTCTGAGCAAGAAACAGAAAATGTTGAAGCAGTTGATGCTACCGAAAATGCAGAGTTAGAAGATTCTGCTCAAGCAGAGCTAGCAGACGCTATTGCCGAAGCGGCAAAACAAAAAGAACTGGCGTTGCGTACTTTAGCAGACATGGAAAACTTGAAACGTCGTACTCGTATAGATATTGAAGAGGCGCATAAGTTTGGTTTAGAAAAGTTTGTAAATGCTTTAATTCCAGTGATGGATTCTATGGAAATGGGTTTTGAAGCATCTAAAAAAGATGAGGCTTCAATTGAAAGTATTCAAGAAGGTTTGGATATGATTATTAAACAAATGCTAGATATGCTAGCGACCTTTAATGTGGAACGGGTTAACCCGATAGGTGAAAAGTTTGATCCTAAAACAGCCGAAGCCTTATCCATGGTGCCATCACCAGAACATGAGTCTAATACGGTAATAGATGTAATTCAAAAGGGTTATATTTTGAATGAACGCCTAGTTCGTCCAGCACGGGTGATTGTTGCAGAATAAAAGTTAAAAGGGCTTGAAAATAAAAAAACAAGCTATATATATTGACTAACAAATTAACTAATTTATAAAAAAATACTACCGTAAAAATTAAGTAGTAAATGGAGAATTGAAAAATGGCTAAGATTATTGGTATAGATTTAGGAACAACAAACTCTTGTGTTGCAGTAATGGAAGGGAAAGATGTAAAAGTTATCCCTAACGCAGAAGGGGTGCGTACAACTCCTTCTATTGTAGCTTATACAGACGATGAAGTATTAATTGGGGATTCTGCAAAGCGTCAAGCAGTAACCAACCCCAAAAACACCTTATTTGCAATTAAGCGTTTAATTGGTCGTCGTGCAGATGATAAAGTGGTAACAAAAGATAAGGATATGGTTCCTTATAAAATTGTAGCCGCTGACAATGGAGATGCTTGGGTTGAAGTAAATGGCGAAAAGCTTTCTCCACAAGAGGTATCGGCAAAAATACTAATTAAAATGAAAAATACCGCTGAAGATTACCTAGGTTATGGAGTAACTGAAGCCGTGGTAACTGTGCCGGCTTACTTTAACGATGCGCAACGTCAAGCAACTAAAGATGCGGGTAAAATTGCAGGTTTAGAAATTAAGCGTATTATCAACGAGCCAACGGCTGCCGCATTAGCTTACGGCATGGATAAAGCAACTGGCGATAGCAAAATTGCCGTTTACGATTTAGGTGGTGGTACTTTTGATATTTCAATCATTGAAGTATCAGAACTAGATGGTGAAAAACAAGTAGAAGTATTAGCAACTAATGGCGATACATTCCTAGGTGGTGAAGATTTCGACAATGCTTTAGTTGAGTATATTGCAGGAGAATTTAAAAAAGATCAAAATGTAGATATTAAACTAGACAAGTTGGCACTACAGCGTGTTCGTGAAGCAGCCGAAAAAGCTAAAATTGAACTGTCTTCTCGTGAGCAAACAGATATTAACTTGCCTTATGTAACTGCTGATGCAACAGGGCCAAAGCATTTAAACATGAAAATAACTCGTGCTAAGTTCGAGTCATTAATTGAAGGTTTGGTTAAGCGTTCTATTGACCCTTGCAAAATAGCACTTAAAGATGCTGGTTTATCAGCCTCTGAAATTGACGATGTTATTTTAGTGGGTGGTTCAACTCGTGTGCCTATGGTACAAGCGGCAGTTAAAGAGTTTTTTGGTAAAGAGCCACGTAAAGATGTAAATCCTGATGAAGCTGTGGCAATGGGTGCTGCGATTCAAGGTGGTGTATTATCTGGTGATGTAAACGATGTATTGTTGTTAGATGTTACTCCCTTGTCGCTAGGTATTGAGACAATGGGTGGCGTTATGTCTAAGCTTATTGAAAAAAATACCACAATTCCTACACGTAAGTCACAAATTTTCTCAACCGCTGAAGATAACCAGTCAGCAGTAACCATTCATGTTCTTCAAGGTGAGCGTGAAATGGCATCGGGTAACAAGTCTCTAGGTCAATTCAACCTAGATGAAATTCCACCAGCACAACGTGGAGTACCACAAATTGAAGTAACTTTTGATATTGATGCTAACGGTATTTTAAATGTATCGGCTAAAGATAAAGCTACTGGTAAAGAGCAACATATTACTATCCAAGCTTCATCTGGTCTTTCAGATGAAGAAGTGGAAGCAATGATAAAAGATGCTGAAGCACATGCTGAAGAAGATGCTAAATTGAAAAATTTAGTTGAAGTTCGTAACCAAGCAGACTCTATGATTCATGGCACACAAAAAATGCTAACTGAACAAGGAGATGCCGTAGAAGCAGCTGAAAAAGAAGCTATTGAAAAAGCGATTTCAGAGCTAGAAGAGGCGGTTAAAGGTGATAGCAAAGAAGTGATAGAAGAAAAAATCCAAGCTCTTGCAACAGCTAGCCAAAAACTAGCAGAAAAGGCTTATGCTCAGCCTCAAAAAGATGGTGAAGCGGCCGCTGATACTCAAGGGTCTGCACAGGCAGATGATGATATTGTTGATGCTGAGTTTGAAGAAGTTAATGATAGTAAAGATGATAAGAAAAAAGATTAAAACTTTATCTTTTCACTGTTAAAACAACGGGCAACAATTTATTGTTGCCCGTTTTTTCGTTAAATAACCAATAAGAAAAAATCATGTCAAAAAGATGCTACTACCAAATTCTAGAAATTACTAAAACTGCCTCAGAAAGTGAGATTAAAAAATCCTACCGTAAAATGGCAATGCGTTTCCATCCAGATCGCAACCCAAATAATGCCGAAGCAGAAGAAAAATTTAAAGAAGCTTCAGAAGCCTATGAAATTTTATCAAATCCTCAAAAAAGACAGGCCTATGACCAGTTTGGTCATGCAGGAGTAGATGGTTCTGCTGGTCAAGGCGGTTTTGGCGGAGGAGGCTTTAGCGGTGGTGATTTTGGTGACATCTTTGGCGATATATTCGGTGGCGGTGGTCGTCGTGGCCCACAGCCTGGCAACGATTTGCAATATGAGTTAGATTTAACTTTAGAAGAATCCGTAGAGGGTAAAAATGTTGAAATAAGAATCCCGACTAAAGAAACTTGCGACTCTTGTGATGGCTCTGGTGCAGAAGCAGGTTCAGCAGTAGAAATTTGCCAAGGTTGCCGTGGTTCAGGTCAAATACGTGTGCAACAAGGTTTTTTTGCCGTGGCACGAACCTGCTCTACTTGTGGCGGTACTGGCAAAACGATTAAATCTCCTTGTAAAGCATGCCGTGGCGAAGGCTATAAGCATAGCCATAAAAAATTATCGGTTAAAATTCCGCCAGGAGTGGATAATGGCGATAGAATTCGCGTGCAAGGTGAAGGAGAAGCTGGCGAAGTTGGTGCTCCACATGGCGATTTATATGTGCGTGTGCGGGTAAAAGACCATGCTATTTTCCAAAGAGATGATGATACTTTATACTGTGAACTTCCTTTGTCTTTCCCTACTGCAGCATTAGGTGGTTCGATAGATGTTCCTACTTTAAATGGTAAGGCTAGTTTAAAAATTCCTGCTGGTACTCAATCAGGGCAACGCTTTAAACTATCTGGTAAAGGCGTTAAGTCGATTAGATCTTCTCGTGTGGGCGATTTAATTGTACAGGTACAAATTGAAACCCCTGTTAAGTTAACTTCTGAACAAAAAGAATTATTAGAAAAACTGCAAGAGACTTTGCAGGGCAAGCATCATAAACAGCATAGCCCGAAAGAATCTGGTTTTTTTGATATTGTTAAATCATTTTTTACAGGCAAAGATAATAAAGATAACCCCTGGAAATAAATATGAAAGTAGCAATTATTGGTGCATCAGGCAGAATGGGTAAAACGCTTATTGAAGCGGTTTATAACACAGAAGGGCTTAGTTTGGCAGCAGCGATAGAAAGGGCTGATAGCAGTCTAATCGGTGCTGATGCAGGTGAATTAGCGGGTGTTGGTAAGCTAGGAGTTATGCTGGCAAGCTCAATTGAAGCCGTGGTGAATGACTTTGATATTTTAATAGACTTTACCACCCCTGAAACCACCGTTCATAATTTAGCGGTTTGTGTCAAGCATAATAAAAAAATCGTGATAGGCACAACGGGTTTTGATGAAGCAGGTTTATCAGCAATTGATACAGCGGCACAAACAATTCCTGTTATTTTTGCTGCCAACTTTAGTGTTGGGGTTAATTTATGCTTAAAGCTGTTAAAACAAGCGGCTGAAGTTTTAAATGATGGTTACGATATTGAAATTATTGAAGGGCATCATCGCCATAAAGTAGATGCACCATCAGGCACCGCGTTAAGAATGGGCGAAGTGGTTGCAGATACTTTGGGTAGAGATTTAAAACAATGTGCAGTTTATGGTCGAGAAGGTATTACTGGTGTGCGAGATCCTAATACAATTGGTTTTGCTACTATTCGAGCAGGTGACATAGTGGGTGACCATACGGTTTTGTTTGCAACAGAAGGTGAAAGGGTTGAAATCACCCATAAAGCATCCAGTAGAATGACTTTTGCTAAAGGGGCGGCACGTTCTTGTAGTTGGTTGGCCTCTAAAAATAAAGGCCTATATGATATGCAAGATGTTTTGAACTTACGTTAATTTTTCTTTTTAGGTGGGTACTGTTCTAGAAGTTTGGTAATCACCTCTGTTATTAGCTCGCTAGTTTCTTCATGGCTAGGGTGCTCTTGTAAAATTGTGGTGCTTTTCCCTCTCCATAAC
>CAZZKU010000049.1:0-7562 GCA_964654635.1 uncultured Piscirickettsiaceae bacterium
TTTACTTTTTGTCGTTCAATATCAGCTTGTTTTTTAGCCGCATCTGCTTTCGCCTTTTCTGCTTGAGCTTTTTTTCTTTCTTGTTCTTGCTTTCTTTTCAGCTCTGCTAAACGCTTTTTTTCTTGCTCGGTTTGTTTTGCTAATTGTTGTTGGGTTAACAATTTAGCTTCTTCTTCTGCTTTTATTTTTGCTAAGGCTAGTTTAACTTGTGTACTATCAACCGCAAAGGTTTTTAATGGTTGGCTGTTATCAAATTTTTCAGGCGAAGAGCCTAGTTTTACTTTAATGACTTCACTACTATCAACTTGAGCAAAAATAATTGCCGCTATAATTAAGCCATGAAAAAACAAGGCTACTAATAAAGCGATAGGGTGGCGAAGAATAAATGCAAACATATTTTTAAATTACTCTGGTTCGGTTAACAGGGATACATTGGCAACCCCATTGGCTTTTAAATTAACAAAAAGATGCATTACATTACCGTAAGAAGTTTCTCTATCGGCTTGAATATAAAAAGATTGGTTTGGGTTAAGTTCTGCCCGAGCGACTATTTCAACCGCTATTTCAGCCGATGAAAGTAGTTTTTTAGGGGCTTCTGAAGTGGAGTAATAGCCCTCTTTGGTAACCGTAATGACTAAAGGTCTAATTGGATTTTCTTCAGCGGTTTTAGGCGCGGTTAAAGATGGGGTTTGTGGCAATTCAACCGTAACTGCCTGTTGAACTATAGGGGCAGTTACCATAAAAATAATAAGCAAAATTAAAGTTACATCAACATAAGGCACAACATTAATTTCAGCCATTAGTTTATTTTTATTGGTGTTGCGAAAACCATTTCTCATCAACATAGTTTAAGACTCTTTATGCTTGTTTTCATTGGCATTACCTTGGCGTTGGATAATGGTTAAAAAACCTTCCGCAAAGTTTTCATATTGAGTAATAAGCTTATCTCCCTTAACCGATAAACGATTATAAGCAATAACAGCGGGAATGGCGACAAACAAACCAATTGCTGTTGCAATTAAAGCTTCTGAAATACCTGGAGCAATCGCGGCAAGGGTGGCGTTTTGCATACTGCCTAAAGCCGAAAAGGCGTGCATTACTCCCCAAACCGTACCAAACAAACCAATATAAGGTGCAGAAGAGCCTACGGTTGCCAGCAGAGGGATTCTATTTTCAATAATTTCTACTTCTTTAGAAAAGGCGACTTTCATTGCTCTTTGCGTGCCACTTACCAGGTCTGTGGCATCGGTAACGCCTTGTTTTTTTAGTTTAATGAATTCTTTAAAGCCTGCTTCAAAAATACGGGCATTACCGCTATCACTTTCTAGCCCTGCTATTACCTGATTGTAGAGTGAGGTTAATTCGGGCGTATGCCAAAATAAATCATCAAAATCTTTGGCTAACTTTTTGGCTTTTTTTAGCTCATAAGATTTGGCAATCATCACTGCCCAAGAAGCAATTGACATTATCAATAATATCACCATTACGCCCTGCACTGGCAGGGTTGCTTCTAAAATTAAATCTTTAACCGACATTCCACCAACCATTTACATGATTCCTTCTGTTGTTGCAGGCATTTTTAAGCCTAAATGTTTATATGCTAAATTGGTTGCTATCCTACCACGAGGAGTACGCACTAAGAAACCTTGTTGAACTAGAAAGGGTTCAATTACATCCTCTATTGTGCCTCTTTCTTCAGCTAGTGCAGTAGAAATAGAATCTATTCCTACTGGACGACCTTCAAATTTATGGATTAACATTTCTAATAAACGTCTGTCCATTTTATCTAATCCTAACGGGTCTACTTCTAATAAATCTAGTGCTGAACAGGCTGTTTTTTGCGTAATAATACCATTACCTTTTACCTGTGCAAAATCTCTTACTCGTCTTAATAATCGATTGGCTATTCTAGGTGTACCGCGAGACCTTCTTGCTACTTCATAAGTGCCTTCAGCGTCGGCTTCTACCGCTAAAATTTTCGCTGAACGATCCACTATTTGAGCTAACTCTTCAACGCTGTAAAATTCTAGCCGTTGTACGATACCAAAACGATCACGTAAAGGGGAGGTTAATAATCCTGCTCGTGTCGTCGCCCCCACCAAGGTAAAGGGGGGAATATCTATTTTTACACTTTGGGCAGCTGGACCTTCACCGATAATTATATCAATTTGAAAATCTTCCATTGCAGGGTACAAAACCTCTTCTACAATAGGGCTTAAACGGTGAATTTCATCAACAAACAAGACATCGTGCGGTTCTAACCGAGTTAATAAGGCAGCTAAATCACCAGGCTTTTCAATTACAGGGCCTGATGTTTGGCATAGGGTCACGCCCATTTCTTGAGCAATAATATTTGAAAGGGTGGTTTTTCCTAAGCCTGGAGGTCCATATAACAAAACATGTTCGAGATGCTCGCCACGAATTTTTGCAGCATCCATCGACAACTGTAACTGTTCTCTAACCGCTACTTGACCAATATATTCAGAAATTATTTGTGGGCGAACTGATGGTGCAACCAACCGGTCTTCTTCAACAGTTTGTCCACCTACAATTCTGTCTGTTTCAATCACCTAGCAACCTAACCTTTAACTCTTTAATTAGCTCTTTAATTACTTCTATTATAAACATTCTCTGGTGTGAGTGGACTAGATTTCTATGACAAAAACATGAATAAATCATGCCTGCTGGAGAGATTTTTTGATTGTTTCTTCTAACGATAAACCTTTTTCTACTGACTTAACCATTTTTTCAGCCTGTGCGGGTTTATAGCCTAAGGCTAGTAATGCTTGCACTGCTGAGGCATCGTTAGCGGGTTTTATTTTTTTATTCGTTGACTCGCTTGCTAAATTATAGGTTAGGCTCCAACCTTTAAGCTTGTCTCTCATCTCTATCACCAATCGTTCGGCTGTTTTTTTGCCCACTCCAGGTATTTTGGTAATTGCAATCGCATCATCTAGCTCTACATAGCCTACAAATTCGGCGACTGACATGCTCGAAAGCACCGCTATTGCCATTTTTGCACCAATGCCGTTTACTTTGATTAACTCTCGAAACAGATTTTTTTCTAACTCTGTTGCAAAGCCAAACAGTAACATGGCATCTTCGCGTACATGCGTATGGATTAATAGGGTGGCTTCCTCGCCTACTTCTGGTAAGGTATAAAAGGTGGACATAGGAGCTTGTACGTCATAACCGACTCCATTTACATTCAATTGTAATAAAGGCGGTTGTTTAGAGTGAATACGACCGATTAAAAATCCAATCATGTTAAATCCTTTTTTAAAAAATGGTCAAAATCGTGTGCCTTTAGATATTTTTTCTGGGTCTATGTCTAGCGTTAAATAACAATCGTGACACAAGGCTGCCGCGAGTGCATCGGCGGCATCTTCTTGCGGGGTTTCGGTTAGTTTTAGTAAGTTGGTTACCATGTATTGTACTTGCTCTTTGTTGGCGTGACCGTTTCCTACAATGGTGCTTTTAATTTGGGTTGGGGTGTATTCCATTATGGGTATATCGTGTAGGGTGGCGACACAAAGTATTACGCCCCTGGCTTGTCCTAACTTAATTGCTGAATTGGGGTTTTTATGGACGAATACTTTTTCTATCGACATAATAGTGGGTTGATATTGTTCGATTATTTGAGTGACCGATTCAAAAATAGTTTTAAGACGACCTGAACCCGTTAATTTAATTACATTAATTACGCCACTTGCGATGTAATTTGGGTGGTAACGCCCTGATTCTATTATGCCAAAACCGGCTTTTCGTGAACCTGGGTCAATTCCCAGTATGCGTTGTACCTTTTTCACATACCACCCCTGGCGATTTTTAGGTTTTTGAGCATTTTTTAAGATGCTTGCTTGGCTATTAAACCTTTACTGCGCGAGAAGTCGAGCATTCTGTTGACTGATTCTAACCCTTTGAGCCGTATGCTTTCTTCTATTTGAATTTCGCCGCTCATATTGGCTAGGCAATCGTGTAAATTTTGCAGCCCATTCATTGCCATCCAAGGGCAGTGGGCGCAACTGATACACTGCCCGTCTTTGCCGCCAGTGGGTGCAACGATAAGTTTTTTATTAGGAGCGAGTTGCTTCATTTTCCAGAAAATCCCGTTGTCGGTGGCAACAATAAATTCTTGGTCAGGCATGTTTTGCACCGCTTCTATCATCACCCTTGTTGATCCTACTACGTCGGCTAGTTGCACCACTTCTGCAGGGGATTCGGGGTGTACTAGAACGATGGCGTTTGGATTTTGTTGTTTTAGAGTTTGCAGCTCATATACTTGAAATTCATCATGTACGATACACTGACCTTGCCAGAGTATCATTTCAATGCCTGTTTCTGCTTGTATCCAACTGCCTAGGTGTTTGTCGGGACCCCAAATTATTTTTTCGCCTTGTGCTTTTAGATGAGAGACTATTTCTAGTGCATTACCAGAGGTCACAACCCAATCTGCTACGGCTTTTACGGCTACGCTGGTGTTGGCATAAACCACCACTTTATGATTGGGATATTGGGAACAGAACTTTTGAAAGTCGTCAGCAGGGCAACCCTCATCTAGTGAGCAGGTTGCATCTAGGGTGGGCATGAGTATGGTTTTTTCTGGGCTTAACATTTTGGAGGTTTCGCCCATAAATTTTACCCCGCAAACTACCAGAGTTTGGGCTGGAGATTGCGCACCAAAGTTTGCCATTTCTAATGAATCCGCAACCTTACCACCAGTTTCTTCTGCCAGTTCTTGTAGGTCGGCATCTACATAATAATGGGCGACCATTTGGGCATTTTTTTCCAGCAACAGTTTTTTAATTTTATTTTTTAAAACCGTTTTTTCTTCTGTATTTAGGTGAACTGGCAGGCTAACACCACGAGCTAAATCATTGATTTTCTCCTCTAACCTAATAGGGATACTTTTTGCTAAATTTAGTTCTGCCACTACCATGCTAAATCACCTATTATCTTTAACTGGTTTGCGGAAACGTAAAGCCAAATCTTCTAACTGGTCGTTGGCTACCTTGCCAGGTGCTTCGGTTAGCATACAGGCGGCGGACTGGGTTTTTGGGAAGGCGATAACATCGCGAATTGAATCTCGATTTGCCAATATCATGACCAGACGGTCTAAACCAAATGCCATGCCTGCGTGTGGCGGGCAACCGTATTTAAGGGCGTTTAATAAGAAGCCAAACTTATCTTGTGCTTCTTCATCTCCAATGCCGAGTATTTTTAATATGGCGGCTTGCATGTCGGTGTCGTGAATACGCACTGAACCACCGCCCACTTCTATCCCGTTTATAACCATGTCGTATGCCATTGAGAGCATTTCTTCAGGGTTTTCATGTTCTAAAATTTCTTTAGTTGTCGCTTTAGGCTGGGTAAACGGATGGTGAATAGCGGTTAGGGCGCCGGTTTCTTCATCAATTACTTCAAACATGGGAAAATCGACTACCCAAACTGGAGCCCATTCTTTGGTGAACATGTCTAAATCTTCACCAATTTTACAACGTAACGCTCCCAAGGCTTCATTTACTATTTTGGCTTTATCAGCTCCGAAGAAAACAATATCGCCATCTTCAGCACCAACTCTTTCCATAATTTCCATTACTTGGTCGGGGAAGAATTTAACGATCGGCGACTGTAAGCCTTCTATGCCAGCAGAAAGGTCGTTCACTTTAATGTAGGCGAGTCCTTTTGCTCCGTAAATAGAAACGAACTTGGTGTAGTCGTCAATTTCTTTACGGGTCATTTTGCTACCTTGTGGCACACGTAAAGCGGCGACACGACCTTTAGGGTCTTTGGCTGGGGCGGCAAATACTTTGAATTCTATATCTTGCAATAGGTCTGCTACATCGACTAGTTTCATGTCGATGCGTAAATCTGGACGATCAATACCGTAGTCACGAATGGCATCGGCATAGGTTATTTTTGGAAAATCTTCTTTAAAGTTAATATTACCAACTTCACTAAAAATTTTCTTGGTAAGTTGTTCCATATAACCCATTACTTCTTCTTCTGTCATAAAGGAGGTTTCTATATCTAGCTGGGTAAATTCTGGCTGTCTGTCGGCACGTAAATCTTCATCACGGAAACAACGGGTAATTTGGTAGTAACGATCAAAACCAGACATCATCAACAATTGTTTAAATAACTGCGGTGATTGCGGTAGGGCAAAAAATTTATTTTGATGGGTACGACTTGGCACTAAATAATCGCGTGCGCCTTCTGGGGTAGATTTAGTGAGGATTGGCGTTTCAATATCCATAAATCCGTTGTCATCTAAAAAACGGCGCATGGTACGGGTTACATCAAAACGAGTACGCATAACCTGTTGCATTTCATCACGGCGTAAATCTAAAAACCGATAAACTAGACGCACTTCTTCTGAAATTATTTTATCGTCTAGCTGGAAAGGAATTGGAGCGGAGCTACTTAAAATAGTGATGCTATCGGCAACCACTTCTATTTTACCTGTTGCCATTTTAGGGTTAATTGTTTCCTCTGTTCTACCACAAACCTTGCCTTGTATTGTTAAGACATATTCTGAACGAACTTTTTCTGCTTTGGCAAACTTTTCAGCATCGTCTGGGTTAACCACAACCTGCACAAGACCTTCACGGTCACGTAGGTCAATAAAAATAACTCCTCCGTGATCGCGGCGGCGATGCACCCAACCAGAGATGGTGACATTTTCATTTTCTAAAACTTCGGTTACTTGACCACAGTAGTGTGAACGCATCATTGCCATTATTTACCCTTTCGATTGTTCTGAACTGTTGTTCAATTCTGTATTAATTGTGTTGTCGTGTTTTGTGTTGTCGTGTTGTTTAGCCGACCAAGGTGGTACAACTACGCCACCAGATACCACCATTTTCAAGGCTTCATCTACCGACATTTCTAACTCTATTATCTCATTTTTTGACGCCATTATAAAGAAACCAGAAGTAGGATTTGGCGTGGTAGGCACGAATAGATTAATTACCTCTACCTGTTGGGTTTTCTGCTGGGCTTCACCTTGCTTGGTACTGGTCTGAAAAGCTAGCGTCCATAACCCTTGCCTGGGGTATTGTAATAAATAGGCTTTTTTAAAGGTTTGTGAGCTGTTGCCAAATAACGCTTCGGCAATTTGTTTTACTGCGGTGTAAATTGAGCGCACTAAAGGGATTCTAGCCAGAAATGATTCCCAAATCTTAAACAGATATCGACCAAAAAAGTTAGCGACCAACATACCTGTGACTAAAATCAGCACAAAAGACAACAATATGCCTAAACCAGGAATATTAAAACCAAATAATTGTTCTGGACGATATTGATGAGGTAACAACAACAGGCTTTGGTCAAATAAATTAACCAGAAACATTATCACGGCGACAGTAACCGCTAAAGGCAACCAAACCAATAGACCTGCAATTAAATACCGCTTAATTAAGTTCATCACAATACAGCTAACCTTTAATCGAATAAATAATCCCTGTATTGTACCGCAATTTTTACTGTACTTGGAGCAACCTAGTTGTTTCATGTTCATTACCAGTTGCATCAATAACTCGCAACCTAATATGGTAAATACC
>CAZZKU010000050.1:0-7484 GCA_964654635.1 uncultured Piscirickettsiaceae bacterium
CCCTATCGTCAAGCCATTTTTACTTAAAATAGAAACTATTTAAAAACTAGCTTGCTGCTTTACGACTTTCAATCTCTTTTAACGCCATTGAAAGTCGTTTTAAGCATTTTTCTTGCCCTATTAAAAAGGCAGTGGCATCAATAGATGGTGACTGCCCAGACCCTGTAATGGCAACTCTTAACGGCATTCCTACTTTTCCCATTCCTATTGACAACTCGGTTGCAGTATCTTTTATTGCTTGGTGAATGTTTTCTATTGTCCAAGCAGTTATTACGCTTAATTTTTGCTTAATTAGTTTTAATGGCTCTTCGGCAACTGGGCGTAGGTGTTTTTTAGCGGCTGTTGGGTTAAACTCGCTAAAATCTTGATAAAAGTAGACCGCTAAATCTGCCATTTCAACTAGGGTTTTAGACTTTTCTCTTAAAAGGTCTGCTACCAAAGATAAATCTGCACCTTTACTAATGTCTAAACCTTTAAGCTTCATGAAAGGGGTTAGGTTGGCGACAAGGTTATCAATATTGGTTCTTTGAATATGTTGTTGGTTAATCCACAATAGTTTTTCAAGGTTGAAGGTAGATGGTGAAGAATTTACTGTTTCTAGTGTAAACAGTTTAATCATTTCATCAATACTAAATATTTCTTGTTCTCCATGCGACCAGCCCATACGAACTAAATAGTTTAATAAAGCTTCTGGTAAAAACCCGTCTTCTTTATATTGTAAGACTGAAACCGCTCCATGACGTTTAGACAAGCGCGAACCATCTTCACCCAATACCATCGGAATATGTGCAAATTTAGGAATCTCTGCTCCTAATGCGTTATATAGGTTAATTTGGCGAGGCGTGTTGTTTAAATGGTCATCGCCACGTACTACATGACTTACTTTCATATCCCAATCATCAACTACTACGGTTAAATTATAGGTTGGAGTGCCATCTGAACGGGCAATAATTAAATCATCTAACTCTTCATTAGATACGGTTATTTTGCCTTTAACCATGTCTTCAATTTCTACCACGCCCTCTATTGGGTTTTTAAAACGAATAACGGGTTTAACCCCTTCTGGCGGAGTACCAGAAAAGTCTCTAAAACGTCCATCGTATCTTGGTTTATCGCCCTTTTCTTTTTGCTTTTTACGCATTTCATCTAATTCTTCAGGCGTGGCATAGCAATAGTAGGCTTGGTCGGTATCTAACAAAGTTTTAATCACTTCTTTATAACGATCAAAGCGTTTTGTTTGGTAAAAAGGTCCTTCGGTATGATTAAGACCTAGCCAGCTCATGCCATCAAAAATAGCATCTACCGATTCTTGAGTAGAACGTGCAAGGTCGGTATCTTCTATACGTAAGATAAAATCGCCTTTGTTTTGCTTTGCAAATAACCAAGAAAATAGTGCGGTACGAACCCCACCAATATGAAGATAGCCTGTTGGGCTGGGGGCAAAACGTGTCTTAATCACCAAACACTCCTAAATAATATGCAATTTAATAATATATAATCCGTTATTATAAACGCTATTCAAACTATATAGACTGCAAAATATGCCTATTCAATATCAAATATCTGCCCTTGACCCAAACAAACATCTATTTGATGTGAAAATACACATTGATCAACCTAACCCAACTAAGCAAATTTTAAGTTTGCCAAACTGGATTCCTGGCAGTTATTTAATAAGAGATTTTGCCAAACACCTAACCGCTTTAAGCGTAACCGATAGTAATGGAAAGGCGTTAGAAATAACTGCAATTGAAAAATCTAGTTGGCAAATTTTAAATTGCTCAACTGCTATAACTGTGTCTTACCAGGTATATGCTTGGGATTTATCCGTTCGCGGGGCACATTTTGACCAAAGCCATGCTTTTTTTAATGGTACTTCGGTTTTTATGAAAGTTCACGGCTATGAAAACGAAGTTTGTTCGGTACTATTAGAGGCCAGTCAATTTAGCGACCAACAAAACTGGAAAGTGGCAACAACTCTGCCGATTAGCTACGTTAACGAACAGGGATTTGGGCAATATCAAGCAAAAAATTACATGGACTTAATTGAGTATCCTGTTGAAATGGGGCTGTTCATGTTACTAGAATTTGAAGCCTGCGGCATTCCGCATCGGGTTGCATTAACGGGGAAATTTGAGCGGGATAAATTAGATAAAGATAGGTTAATTAAAGACTTAACTGCTATTTGTGAAATAGAACTTAACTTGTTTGCAAGCCCTTATCCGTTTGAAGAATACTTGTTTCAAGTGATGATAACAGGCGATGGCTATGGTGGCTTAGAGCATACCAATTCAACCGCTCTGCTCTGCTCACGCGATAACCTGCCTTATTTAAATACAGAACATCCGTCAGACAAATACTTACAGTTTTTAGAATTATGTTCACATGAATATTTTCATAGTTGGAATGTAAAACGAATTAAACCAGAGGTGTATTTAACCGCGGAACTAAGCGAGCCTGTTTATACCAACCAACTTTGGTGGTTTGAAGGCATTACTTCTTATTATGATGGCTTGTTTTTAAACCGTGCCGAACTGGTTAATTCTGATGACTACTTAAACCGACTTAGCAAAGAAATGACCCGTGTTTATCGTATGCCCGGACGTTTTCAGCAAAGCGTGGCAGAATCTAGTTTTTTAACCTGGACAAAATTTTATCAACAAGACGAAAATGCACCCAATAGTATTATTAGCTATTACACCAAAGGAAGTTTAATTGCTTTAGGGTTAGATTTAACCATTCGAGCGGCAAGCAATAATAAAAAATCTTTAGATGATGTTTTACTTTATTTATGGAAAAACTACGGGCAAGCCAATATAGGTTTGGCAGAGTTTGAGATAGAAAAAATTTGCACTGAAGTCGGTGGTGTTGACTTCAAAGATTTCTTTAACAAGCATTTATATGGCACGGAAGATATTCCTTTTAGCGATTTATTCAAACCTTTTGGTATTGAATTCAAACTTAGAGCAGCCACTTCAAATAATGATCTAGGTGGAGAAAAAAACGGGAAAACAGTATTGTCTATAGGGGCAAACTTAACAGCCAGTCAAAACAACAGTGTAAAAGTAAACCAAATATGGCACAACCAACCTGCTAGTTTAGCGGGCATAGCTTCTGGTGATGAAATAATTGCGCTCAATGGCTATAAAATAACCCAACCAAAACAGATTGAATCTTTATTAAAACTGCATGATATTAACGATAAAATAAGCTGTCATTATTTCCGCAGAGATGAACTTATGACCACCACTTTAATTTTAACTGAACCGCCTAAAGACCGGGTTGAGTTAATTAAAACCAAAAATTATGGCAAACTAGCATGGTTAAAATAAAAAATGGATATTAATATATTAGAAATAAAATTGGCTTATCAAGAAGAAAGCATTGAAAATTTAAGTAAAATCGTTGCTTTACAACAGCAAGATATTCTCGATTTAAAGCATAAACTTAACTTATTATCTGAATATATAAAAACATTAACCCCTAAATCTGATATAAAGACACCACTAGAAGAAGATAGGCCACCACATTATTAACTTAAACGTTTAAAAACAGTTAAAAACAACTAAAAACAACTTAAAAAAGCACCCCAAAGGCTAAAATCGCCAGGGGTGGGTAGGCAAAACCAACATATTGGAGAAGATTATCAATACCGAACAAATTGAACATAATGAATATAACCAAAAATTAACTCGTGGACGGTTAATCGCTTTATTACTAGCTCCGATTATTGCTGGCATTGTCTATTACATGGCATTACCGCAAGGTGGGCAAATAGCTGGTGCTTTAAGCATAACCGTATTTGTCGCTATTTTATGGGTTTCCGAAGCTCTACCTTTACCCGTTACTGCTTTATTAATCCCCATTGGTTTAGCAGGAATTGGCGTATTTGAGCTAAGAGAAGCTTTTAGCCCTTTTGGTAGTTCGGTATTGTTTTTAGTTCTAGGTGGGTACGCACTTGCGGTTGCAGTAGAAAAAAATGGGGTAGATAAGTGGATAGCACAGCACATACTCGGCTTATCTGGTAATAAAACAGTTGGACTGTTTGTTGCCATAATGGCAACCTCCGCCTTGCTTTCTATGCTTATTTCAAACACTGCCACCACCGCCCTGCTCTTGCCTGTAGTGATAGGAATCTTGGCAAAGCAAGCGGTTGATGGCAACCTTACTCGCATCTTAATATTAGGCGTTGCCTATGGAGCAAGTATCGGTGGTGTCGCAACCATTACTGGGACGGCTCCAAATGCAATAGCGGCAGGCTTGTTAGACATTAGTTTTTTAGAATGGATTAGTTTTGGTTTACCCGTAACTATCACCATGCTAGCCGTTGCCATGACTATTCTTTGGTGGACCTATCGCCCTTCAGTAAAAACTCTTAAATTAGACTTGAAGGAAAAAACGCCCTTAACTCCTAACGGTAAAAAAACCATCATTGTGGTTGGGGTAATATTATCTTTATGGCTATTTGGCTCATTTATAGGCAATTTTTTAGCATTACCCAAAGCGGTATTTAGTTCATCATCGGTTGCTATTATGGCAGTTGCTTTATTAATATTAGCTGGTACGGTTAGCTGGAAGACACTTGAAAAAGGAATTCATTGGGGTGTATTACTGCTCCTTGGTGGCGGTTTGGCATTAGGGCATGGTTTAACCGAATCTGGTGCAGCGGCTTGGTTAGCAAGCTTACTGGTTGCTGGAACGGGCGACCTACCTATATTTGTACTGTTGCTATTATTGGTAACCATCGCCGTGTTTGCTACCGAGCTTATTTCCAACACCGCAGTTACCGCAAAACTAGCACCAATACTGGTAGGGGTTGCATTACAGTTAGGTCTTGAAACCGAAAGCTTGGTTATCCCTGTAGCCATCGCCACCTCTATGGCATTTATGCTGCCTGTTGCCACACCGCCTAATGCACTGGCACACGCTAGTGGCTATGTAACCCAACAAGATATGATTAAAGTGGGAATACGCTTAAATTTTGCCGCAGTATCAGTTATTACTTTATTGTTTTATTTCGGAATAATAGGATAAAATAATGCCTAAATTAAAAGAGAAAAAATAGAATGTCGAATCCAAAAATAGTTGTTACCGCACTTTATCACTTTGTAAAGCTTGAACAGTTTGAAAATTTACGCCAACCGTTGTTAGATACCATGCTTAACAACAATGTACGAGGCACTTTATTATTAGCTTCTGAAGGCATTAACGGTACTATTGCAGGCGAACAAGCAGGTATGGATAAAGTGCTAGACTGGATTCGACAAGATGAAAGACTGGCTAATTTTGATTCTAAAGTTTCTTATACCGATGAAATGCCGTTTTATCGTACCAAGGTGAAATTAAAAAAAGAAATTGTAACCATGGGTATTACCGGAATTGATCCTACTTTAAAAACAGGCAGGTATGTTAAGCCAGAAGACTGGAACGACTTAATTTCTGACCCTGACACTATATTAATAGACACTCGTAATGACTATGAATATGAAATTGGCAGTTTTAAAAATGCTATTAATCCAAACACTGAAACCTTTAGACAATTTCCAAAATTTGTTAAAGACAATTTAGATCCAAAGAAAAACAAAAAAGTAGCCATGTTTTGTACTGGCGGAATTCGCTGTGAAAAGTCAACCGCTTACCTTATAGAACAAGGTTTTGAAGAAGTTTATCACCTAAAAGGTGGCGTGCTTAAATACCTAGAAGAAGTACCAAAAGACGACACGCTTTGGCAAGGTGAATGTTTTGTATTTGATAACCGAGTTTCGGTAAATCACGACTTAGAAAAAGGCAGTTACGAGCAATGCTACGCCTGCCGCTACCCAATAACCGCCGCAGAAATGCAAAGCGAACACTACCAAAAAGGTGTAAGTTGTCCACGTTGTATTGACAAGGTAACGGATCAACAAAGGCAACGCTTTGCAGAGCGTGAAAAACAAATATTATTAGCCAAGCAACGTGGTGAAGAACATATAGGCGGAGATATGAGCGCTTTAATTAAAAAACGCCATGATGAAAAAATTGCTTTAAAAAATAAAGACCGAGCAAAAATGATGGGTTAAAAAAGCGTCTTAACGCATGCCTGGCGGGAGCATTCCACCCATCGCTCGCATCATTCCTTTCATGCCACCTTTAGATACTTTTTTCATCATTTTTTGCATTTGAGTAAATTGCTTCATTAACTTATTAATATCTTGCACTTGAGTGCCAGAACCACGAGCGATACGTTTTTTGCGTGAACCTTTAATAATAGCTGGGTGTGCTCTTTCTTGCGGGGTCATTGAATAAATAATCGCTTCTAAGCGTTTAAAATCTTTGGCTACGACTTCATCATTGATTTGGTTTTTCATTTGTGCCATGCCAGGAATTTTGCCCATTAAACCGCCGACTCCGCCCATTTTATTAATTTGCTGTAGCTGCTCAAGAAAGTCTTCTAAATCAAAATTACCCGTTGTTTTTAATTTTTTAGCAAATTTTTCCGCTTTCTTTTTATCAATTTTACTCTCGACACCTTCAATAAGCGAAAGTACATCGCCCATGCCCAAAATTCTGCCAGCCATACGGTCAGGGTGAAAAGTTTCAAGTGCATCTAGTTTTTCACCTTTACCAATAAACTTAATGGGTTTACCCGTTATTTCACGAATAGATAAAGCCGCACCACCACGGGAATCACCATCGGTTTTGGTTAAAACAACACCGGTTAAAGGCAAAGCTTCATTAAATGCTTTAGCGGTATTAGCCGCATCTTGCCCTGTCATAGAATCGACAACAAACAAGGTTTCTATTGGTTTAACAGATGAATGCAACGCTTTGATTTCAGTCATCATTTCATCATCAACGTGCAAGCGTCCAGCGGTATCTAAAATAAGCACATCAACAAATTGACGTCGGGCTTCTGCATGGGCGTTTTTAGCAATATCAACTGGGTTTTGCTCGGCAGTTGATGGGTAGAAAATTGCCCCGACTTGCCCTGCTACCGTTTCTAACTGCTTAATTGCCGCTGGGCGATACACATCAGCAGAAACAACCATGACTTTCTTTTTTTCATGTTCTTGTAACCACTTAGCTAGCTTAGCTACGGTGGTTGTTTTACCTGCACCCTGTAAACCTGCCACCATAATAATAGCAGGAGGCTCGACATTAAAATTAAGTGGTGACGATTCTTGCCCCATCACTTCTGTTAACTGGTCTTTTACTATTTTAATAAAAGCCTGTCCAGGGTTTAAACTGGCAGAAACTTCTTGTCCAATCGCTCTTTGCTGTACTTTTTCAATAAAAGATTTAACTACAACTAGGGCAACATCGGCTTCTAATAAAGAACGTCTTACGTCTCTAATTGCGTCCTTAATATTGTTTTCTGTTAAGCGACCTTGACCCGTTATTTTCTTAAAACTGTGGGCAAGTCGATCGGATAAATTGTCAAACATAAGCAATCCTTGGTGATATTCTTTGTCATTAAATACTTTTTTCGCTATTATACTTCTTTA
>CAZZKU010000051.1:0-7441 GCA_964654635.1 uncultured Piscirickettsiaceae bacterium
TAGATTTATGTGAAAGACTGATTATATCTTAGATTTCAATTGACGAAAAAAAACATTTCTGTATCATAACTCGGTTATATAAGTATTTTTAAAAGGCAACATTCCGTGACTGGCGACTTCCCAAGAATCAAACGACTTCCTCCCTATGTTTTCAATATTGTTGGCGAGCTAAAAGCAGAAGCCAGGCGCAATGGTGAGGATATTATTGATTTTGGCATGGGCAATCCCGATCAAGACACGCCTAAGCATATAGTTGATAAATTAATTGAAGTGGTTCAGCGTGAAGGCACGCATCGTTATTCAGTTTCACAAGGAATTCCACGCCTACGTAAAGCCATTTGCAACTGGTATAAAACCAAATTTGATGTCGATTTAGACCACAATACCGAAGCCGTGGTGACGATTGGTTCGAAAGAAGGATTGGCTCATTTAGCAATGGCAACAGTAGACAAGGGCGATACGGTATTAGTGCCTAACCCAGCTTACCCAATCCACCCTTATGGTTTTGTGATTGCGGGGGCAGATATTCGCCATGTAAGAATGACCCCTGAAGTTGATTTTTTTGAAGAGCTTGAAAAAGCAATTAAAGAATCTTGGCCAAAGCCTAAAATGTTGATTTTAAACTTCCCAGGCAACCCAACAACCCAAACCGTAGAACTAGATTTTTTTGAAAAAGTAGTCGCCATTGCCAAAGAACATGGTATTTGGGTAGTACACGATTTAGCCTATGCCGATATTGTGTTTGATGGCTACAAAGCCCCCTCAATTTTACAAGTAGAAGGGGCAAAAGACATTGCGGTTGAATTTTATACCTTATCAAAAAGCTATAACATGCCTGGTTGGCGTGTAGGCTTTATGGTCGGAAACCCAGAATTGGTTGATGCACTAAAACGAATGAAATCTTACTTAGATTATGGTACTTTCACTCCAATTCAAGTTGCCGCTATTGCCGCTTTAGAAGGGCCGCAAGAATGTGTACAAGAAATTTGTGATATGTACCAGGTTCGTAGAGATATATTGTGCCAAGGTCTTAATGCAATAGGCTGGGAAGTAACTCCACCGAAAGCAACCATGTTTGTGTGGATAAAAATTCCAGATTTTTATCTTGAAATGGGATCTTTAGAGTTTAGTAAAAAATTATTAATAGATGCAAAAGTAGCGGTTTCACCAGGGGTTGGTTTTGGTGATTATGGTGATGATTCAGTTCGTTTTGGTTTAATCGAAAATGAACACCGCACACGCCAAGCATTGCGAGGCATTCGAGACATGTTTAAAAAAGACGGGTTAATATAGATGAAAACAGTTAAATTAGGTTTATTAGGTTTAGGAACAGTTGGCGGCGGTGTAGCAGAAATTGTTGCCGATACTATTACTGAAATAGAGCGTCGTTTAGGCGGAAAAACAACCCTTAAAGTTGTACATATTGCGGTGCGTGATTTAAACAAGCCTAGAGTAATTGATACTTCAAACATAAAATTAACCACCAACCCGATGGATGTGGTTAATGATGAAGCGGTAGATATTGTAGTGGAATTAATGGGTGGAACAACCCTAGCCAAAGAATGTTTTGAAGCCGCTATTAACAATAAAAAACATATTGTAACCGCTAACAAAGCTTTAATAGCAGAGCATGGTAACGAGCTATTTGCTAAAGCCAAAGCCAACAATGTGATGATTGCTTATGAAGCCGCTGTTGCCGGTGGAATCCCTATTATTAAAGCTTTAAGAGAAGGCTTGTCGGCAAACAGAATTGAATGGGCAGCGGGTATTATTAATGGTACGGGCAACTATATTTTAACGGAAATGAAAAAACCTGGTGCCGATTTTGCAAAGGTTTTAAAAACTGCTCAAGAGTTAGGTTATGCAGAAGCCGACCCTACCTTTGATGTAGAAGGTATTGATGCGGCACACAAATTAACCATTATTGCCTCTATCGTTTTTGGTATTAAACTACAGTTTGATAAAGTTTTTACCGAAGGCATTTCAAAAATAACCGCCGAAGATATTCAATTTGCCGAGCAACTAGGTTACCAAATTAAACACCTAGGAATCGCCAGTCGTACCGAAAACGGATTTTCTTTGCGTGTACACCCAACCCTTATTCCTAATGAAGTATTAATTTCAAATGTTAGTGGTGTCATGAACGCCGTAATGGCTTATGGAAACAGTGTCGGCCCAACTATGTATTATGGGCCAGGAGCAGGTGCGGGACCTACAGCCAGTGCGGTTATTGCTGATGTTATTGATATTATCCGTGCAGAAAATCAACCACAAGATGATAGAGTTCCTGCACTAGGTTTTGCACTTGACCAACTAGAAAATGCACCCATTATTGCCATTGACCAAATTGAATGCCATTATTATTTAAGATGTTTTGCCAAAAACCAAGCAGGGGTGTTGGCAAAAATAACTCAAATTATGGCAGACAACTCAGTTAGTATAGAAAAATTACATCAAGAGCCTTGTTTTCTCAATGATAAAGACGCAACCTTAGTTATGTTAACCAATTGTGTTAAAGAATCGGTGTTAAATAAAGTGCTAGCCAAACTAAACTTGCTTGATGAAATTGATGGGGATATTCAAAGAATTCGCATTGAATCTTTAGACCAATAATTGGGCGAATAATTTACCATGAAAAATTTGGTCACTTTTTGGATTCCTGAATTACTTTCAAAAGAAAGGTTAAGCAATTTATCTGAAGAAGTCGATTTTCCAAAACTACCTTGGTTAAGTCAATGCTTAACCAAGGCAGACGCTTTACCCAACAAGGATTCGGGGTTTTACAACAACGCCTGCTATCTTTACCATCAGCCCAAAACCCTGCCAGTAGCCGCGACATCAGTCAATATTGAGCTTGATGATGTGTCAACTGAAGAGCTTCAACACTTTTGGCTGAAAATAGACCCTGTACAATTAATAGCAGATAGGGATACGCTAATCCTAATTCCAAGTGAAGATATTGGCTTAACAGAACAAGAATCTAAATCCTTGTTAAGCAGTTTTAACCAACATTTTTTAGAAGACGGTTTGGAGCTTAAATATGGCGATAAGGGCAGTTGGTATCTTGCCATTTTACAAGAAGTGGATATAACCACCACTTCATTAGATGAATTATCTTATCATCGTTTAGACAATGCCTTCCCGAAAGGAAATGCTTCGAGCTACTGGCGTAAATTATTAAATGAAGTACAAATGTTATTCTTTACTCACCCGGTTAATGAAGCTAGGCGAGAAATAGGTCAGCCTGAAATAAATAGCGTTTGGGTTTGGGGGGAAGGAAAGCTAGACTTTGATTCTATCGTGACCAGGAAAAATGCCAGTATTTACTCTGATAGTAATTATTTAGCGGGTTTAGCCCAGCAATGTCAATCAGAACATTATGCCGAACCCAAAAATCACCAGGAGTGGTCTGCCAATCATCAATTAGATACGTTAAATAGTATAGACAATCATCATGATTTAATTTGTTTGTATGCTTTGTCTAAATCGCTCCCCAATTTAAGCCAACAAGAATGGCTAGATTTGTTAGTTGAAATAGACAACACTTGGTTTAAACTCTTTATTGAAGATTTAAAACAAGGCAAAATTGATTCATTACTAATTGATGTTGGTTTAGGCAATCGTTATCACTTAGAACCAAAACATTTAAAACGTTTTTGGCGTTTTAATAAATCTATTACAAAACTTTTACATTGAGAATAAACCATGAAATTTATTGAAACACGCGGAAATGATGGTATAAAAGCCAAGTCAGTTACTTTTTCAGAAGCTATTTTAAGCCCGATGTCCTCTTTTGGTGGCATTTACTCACCTGAATCACTACCTTCTTTTAGCATTGATTTTTTAAAAAAACATCTAGATTCAAGTTACAAGGTACTAGCCAAAGGTGTTTTAAACGCTTTTGATGTGGATATTGAAGATGCTTTACTTGACCAAGCTCTTAGCCTATATGATGAGTTTGATGAACCAACTAACCCCGTTCCAGTAGTCAAAGTATATGAAGATTTATATGTTAGCGAGCTATATCATGGCCCAACAAGAGCTTTTAAAGACATGGCATTACAGCCTTTTGGTAAGGTTTTATCTGCCATTGCCCAACAACGTGATGAAAAATATTTAATCCTTGCCGCTACCAGTGGTGACACAGGCCCTGCCGCACTAGAAACCTTTAAAAACCGAAGCAATGTACAAATGATTTGTTTGTATCCTGATGGCGGAACATCCGATGTACAACGCCTACAAATGGTAACCGAAGACGCAGACAACTTAAAAGTAATTGGAATTCATGGTGATTTTGACGATGCTCAAAGTGCTTTAAAACAATTACTGACCTCTGAAAAATTTAACCAAAGCTTAACCGAACACAACATTTCATTATCGGCTGCCAACTCGGTTAATTTTGGGCGAATTATCTTCCAAACTATTTACCATATTTACAGTTATTTAGAACTTGTTCGTAACCGTGCCATAAAAATGGGCGAGCAAGTTTATCTAAACGTACCTAGTGGTAACTTTGGCAACGCTTTAGGTGGTTATTACGCACTTAAAATGGGCTTGCCAGTCAAGCAAATACACATTGCATCTAACAGCAATAACGTACTAACGCAGTTTATTCGCAACGGTTTATACGATTTACGTAATATTTCGGTGATAGCAACCACTTCACCGGCTATGGATATTTTAAAATCGTCTAATATTGAACGCATATTGTTCGATTTGTTTGGAGCAGACAGAACAAAAGAATTAATGAGTCAGCTAGATACAGATAAGTTTTATCAACTGAGCGATACTGAACTATCGAAAATACAAGCCATCTTTGCTGCTGATTATTGTTCAGATGAAGAGGGTATTGCCTATATTCAACAAGCCTTTAAAACAGGCTACTTGATGTGTCCGCATACCGCGACTTGTTTTAAGGCTTATGATACTTGTCGTGAAGATAAAACGATTAAAACAATTGCTTATTCAACTGCAGAATGGACTAAATTCTCCCCAGTTATTGCCAAAGCTTTAACGGGCGAGAGTTTTGCGACGGACGAGGAAGCTTTAAATAAAATTTCAGCCATCGCTAAGGTATCCATTCCCCCACAAATATTGGCACTATTTACCAAAAAAATAAGTCAAAAAACGGTGGTTAATAAAGAAGATATTGAAAAAGAAATATTGGCTTTTTTAGCAGACTAATCAATCAATTTAGCAACTTGAAGGCGGAGTTGCAAAGAAGTCTTGCCAAAATAAGTATTTAAGCTAGGTTGGTAAGCACATTGGATTGCATCGCCACGAGAAAATGGATCGGCTTCAGCACTATTTTGTTTGGCATTAAAATAAATTGCATTAATTGTTTTGGCAGGGGTTCTAACTCCCTTGCCAGGCATCGTTGTTAACCGAAAAGACAGATGAGTCTTATCTTTGCCTACAGATCGCACACTATCAACTATAAACTCGCCAGAAAACAAAGGTTTTTCCCACTCTCGTCCATAAGGTTCTAGCAGGTCTAATTCTTTCATTAACGAGGGTTCAAGTTGCCAAGGTTCTAATCTTCCATCGGTATGCACAATAGGCACTGGCGACTCGCCGCCTAATTGTTTTTGAATCGCCTGTTCAAATAAAACAACAAATTCATCAAAATACTCGTGAAAAATTATACAACCAGCAGCACCTTTATGCCCACCCATTGACTTAAACAAGCCTTCTTTTTGTTCAGACATCCACTGGAAAGCTTCGCGTAAATCAATGTTATCGATAATTCCACGCCCGCTTCCAGCAATAAACCCATCGTCTAAATCGGTCATAGCAATAGTTGGTAAACCATATTGTTCGCCAATTCTAGAGGCTATAATACCTTGAATGCCTGCATTGCCCTGCATGCGAACGACCATAGAATATTTTTGTTCATGATAAGCTTGTTGAGCATTATTTTGTGCCTGCTCTAACATCGCCTCTTGCTGTTGGCGACGGTTGATATTGTCTTTATCAAGCTGGTCTAATAAGGATTGAGCTTCATTAAAATCGGTGGTGTTTAAAAATTTAAAAGCGGTATTGACATCGCTAACTCGGCTAGCCGCATTGATGCGAGTTGCTACCTGAAAACCTAGATATTCTGAATTAATCGGTTGTTCATTATTATTATTTAGGGCATGAATCGCCTGCCAAGAAACATCTTCAAACTGGTTGATGAAATTTAGCCCAGCTTTAATAATGGCTCGATTATTAATGCTTTTTAAACTAACGCTATCAGCAACCGTACCTAATGCGACATTAATAGCTAAACGCTTTAAGCTGGGTGTACTGTTTAGTAGATAACCACGGGCAATTAGTTCTTGGCGAGTTTGGCTCATTACTAAAAAAATAACAAAACAACCGGCAACGGTTTTATCATAATTGCAACCATCTTGCTGTGGGTTAACTGTACAAAGAGCGCTTTTAGGCGGACCCTCTAATGGGATTTGATGATGGTCAGTAACGCAAAAAGGAATGCCGTGTTCTTTTAGACGTTTAATCCTAGGTTCATCGCTTGAACCCTGATCTGCTGAAATAACTAAATCTATTGGCTGTTTTAAAGCAAGGATTCTATCGACCACTTCATCGGTTATGCCATAGCCTGATTTCCGTTCGCCAATAATATGCACTATTCGCTCTTCAGGTACATTAAAAAAATCAACCAAAGCTCTGGTAGCCACCCAAGCAGAGGTAACACCATCGGTATCATAATCTGTTGCCAGCACGATTAAGCCATCAGACTCGATTGCATCGGCAATAATTTTAGCGGCATATTTTGAGTTTTTTAATTCATTTGGGTGCTGTAAATTCGCCAACTTAGGGAAGATTATTTTACTAATAAAGTCGCTAAGATTTTCAACTTGAATGTCCGACTCATTGAGTCTGCTAGCTACTATTTTAGCTTGAAGATCGGTTAGCTTTAGCTGTTGTGCTAGTTGCATTATTTTAGCTGAAACAGGGCGTTCAACAATTAAAGGTGTTTTAGAAGTTTTTAGCTGTTTATTTGCCATTTAGTTGTCGATATAATGGATTCTAATAAAAGGAATATTCTAGCATGATTACCTATATACATGGCTTTTTAAGCTCTGGAAAAGGGTTTAAACCAATGTGGTTTGCCAATAAATTCGCACAAAGTTCGTTAAAATTTCATGCGGCTAGTTATTCTCAAAAATCGCCCTTAAAATCCATCCAGTTTTTTGAAAAGCTTATTGAAAAGAGTTTGCTGTTATCTGAACCACCATTATTAATGGGTTCTTCATTAGGTGGCTATTTTGCTTTTTACCTAGCCCAAAAATACAATTTGCCCTTTGTGTTAATTAACCCCGTATCTATACCGATAAAGTTGTTTGAACAATATAAAAGGCAAGCATGAAAACCAAATAACAGGTGAAATTGTGCAAATAAATGAGGAATTTAATAAAGAGCTATTAAATTTTTTTAA
>CAZZKU010000052.1:0-7374 GCA_964654635.1 uncultured Piscirickettsiaceae bacterium
GTTGCAGGCTTTGCGTTCCCATTAGGTATCCTACAGGTTTATTGGGTCAATTACAGCACCACCCCTGGCGATTTTAGGGTTTTTAAGGTGTTTATTGCTGTCAAAACACCATTTTTTAATCATAAAATCTTTAATACTGTCTCTTTTTAAAATTGCTTCAAACTCTTCTCGGCTAATTAAACTTGCTCCTAAAGAATTTAAGTGCGGCGTTTCTACCTGGGTATCAATTAGATTAAACCCCCAAGATTTTAATTGTTGAACCAAGCTTACCAAGGCTATTTTAGAAGCATTACTGGTTTTAGCAAACATAGACTCGCCAAAAAACACCTTACCAATGGCAACGCCATATAAGCCACCTACTAATTTTTCGTCTTGCCAGACTTCTACAGAATGGGCGTGACCTTGTTGGTGTAAGTTATTGTATGCCAATAACATTTCATCAATAATCCAAGTGCCATTTTGGTCGTCCCTTTTAATTTCAGCACAGTTTTTTATGACCTCTGAAAAAGCCGAGTCCATCGTAACTTTAAATTTTTGCTGTTTAATTAGCTTAGCCAGACTTTTACTTATTTTTAAATCGTCTACAAACAACACCGAGCGTGGGTTAGGTGTCCACCATAAAATAGGCTCATCATCGCTAAACCAAGGGAACAAGCCTTTTGAATAGGCGGCCAATAGCCATTCAGGAGTTAAAGCACCACCTACCGCTAATAAACCATTTGGTTCAGTCATCGCGACTTGAGTTGGTGGAAAAATAACAGGATACTCTTCTAGCCAAAAAGGTTGCGTTATGGGTTCGTTACTAATTTGATTTTTTGGCATGTGTTTTTTATTCAAAAATTATTAAGACTCTATTCTAAATTGGTTAAAATACTTCTTCAATAAAAATCTATTAAGACAGCTTATTAAATGACCCAATTTGTTCACCTGCACGTTCACTCTGAATACTCTGTCATGGATTCTATCTTAGGCGTTAAGCAGGCATTAGGCTTGGCAGCTAAAAATAACCAACCGGCAATAGCTTTGGTTGACCAGGCAAATATGTTTGCTTTGGTTAAGTTTTATTTAAATTCGATGAACTCTGGAATTAAGTCTGTTTTAGGGGCTGATGTTTATATAGAGTCAGATAATAATGAAATTTTTAAGGTCGTTTGTCTTTGCCAAAATGAACAAGGATATTTAAACCTTTCCCACCTTATTTCAAAGGCTTACCTTAAAAACCAACAAATTATTAATGGCAAAATGCGCGCTTGTATTAAGCAAGACTGGTTAGCCGAACGCAACGAAGGGTTAATCGTATTGTCTGGTGGCAGAGAGGGCGATGTTGGGCAGGCTATATTGGCACAAAAACCAAACCTTGTCGCCAGTCGAACTCAATGGTGGATGAAGTTTTTTCCAGACCGATTTTATTTAGAATTAATTAGAACAGGTCGCGATAATGAAGAAGCTTATATTTTTGGTGCCATAGAGATTGCACAGCGTTATGACATACCCGTCGTTGCAACTAACGATGTGCGTTTTGAAAGTTTTGATGATTTTGATGCCCATGAAGTCCGGGTCTGCATTCACGATGGCTATATTTTAGATGACCCAAATCGTCCTAAAATTTATTCAGAAGAACAATACTTTAGAACCACCGAAGAAATGGTTGAATTGTTTGCGGATATTCCCGAAGCTATTTCTAATACGGTAGAAATAGCTAAACGTTGCAATGTTAACTTAACGCTAGATGATTTTTTCTTACCTGAATTTCCTGTTCCAGAAGGACTTACCCCTGACGAATACTTTATTAAAGCCTCTAATGAGGGTTTAAACGAAAGGTTAAATTTTCTGTTTGCAGATTTAAGCGAAGTTGAACTGGCTGAAAAACGAATTGAATATGACGAAAGATTAAAGTTTGAATTAGATATTATTATTCAAATGGGATTCCCTGGCTATTTTCTCATTGTTGCCGACTTTATTCAATGGGGTAAAGACCAAGGTGTTCCTGTTGGGCCTGGGCGTGGTTCTGGTGCGGGTTCACTGGTGGCTTATGCTCTAAAAATTACCGACTTAGATCCAATCCATTATGATTTACTGTTTGAGCGTTTTCTTAACCCCGAAAGGGTATCTATGCCCGATTTTGATATTGATTTCTGCATGGACAGGCGTGATGAAGTCATTGATTATGTTGCTCGCAAATACGGACAAGACCATGTTTCACAAATTGTTACCTTTGGCACGATGGCTGCCAAAGCGGTTGTGCGTGATGTAGGTCGAGTGCTTGGCATGGGGTATGGACAGGTCGATTCGGTTGCTAAATTAATCCCAAATGACTTGGGAATTAAGCTAAAGGGAGCTTTAGAGCAAGAACCCCTGTTACAAGAAATGTATGATGACAATGATGAAATTCGCCAGTTACTAGATTTAGGGATTACTTTAGAAGGCACAATTCGTAATACAGGGAAACATGCAGGTGGCGTGGTTATAGGTCCTAAACCATTAGATGAATTTTGCCCAATGCTTTGTGAGCCAGATGGCAGTAGCGTATTAACTCAACTAGATAAAAACGATGTCGAAACCATTGGACTGGTTAAGTTCGATTTTTTAGGACTGCGAACCCTAACCATTATAGATTGGGCGTTGCAATCTATTAATAAAAACACCGAAAAAGGGCAAGATGATTTTATCGAAATCGAACGGATTCCTTTAGATGATAAGGCGGTTTTTGAATTAATTAAAACAGGGCGAACCACGGGAATTTTTCAGTTGGAATCTTCAGGTATGCAAAACCTAATCGTTCGCCTAAAGCCCGACTGTTTTGAAGATATTATTGCTTTAGTCGCACTGTTTCGTCCAGGCCCACTAGAATCAGGTATGGTTGATAACTTTATTGCCCGTAAACATGGCAAAGAAAAAGTTTCTTACCCTGATGCCCAGTATCAACATGATTCTTTAATCCCTATTTTAGAGCCAACTTACGGGGTTATTCTATACCAAGAACAAGTTATGCAAATTGCTCAAGTATTAGCAAATTACACGTTAGGTGAGGCAGATATGTTACGCCGTGCTATGGGTAAGAAAAAACCCGAAGAAATGGCAAAACAACGCTCTATTTTTAAAGAGGGCGCAATCAGCATTAATGTAGATGGCAACCTAGCGATGAAGATTTTTGACTTGGTTGAAAAGTTTGCTGGCTATGGTTTTAACAAATCCCACTCGGCGGCTTATGCTCTAGTTTCCTATCAATCTGCTTGGTTAAAAACCCATTATCCTGCTGAATTTATGGCGGCACAAATATCATCCGACATGGACAACACCGAAAAAGTGGTTCATATGTTAAATGAATGTTTTTCTATGAACATACAGGTTGATTTGCCAAGTATCAATGAAGGACAAATTCATTTTAAACCCGTTAAAGGGGAGTTAAGAATTCGTTATGGTCTAGCAGGAATTAAGGGAGTAGGGGAAGCCGTTTTAGAAAGCATAATAGAAGAGCGTGAACAAAATGGCAATTTTACTAGCTTGTTTGATTTTTGTATGCGAATGAACCAAAAAACCAATAAACGAGTTCTGGTGTCGCTTATTAATGCTGGGGCATTTGATTTATTACACGACAACCGCAATGCCATGCTACATAGTGTCGGGCTGGCTCTGCAAAAAGCAGAGCAAAAACATAAAAATGAAGCTGTAGGGCAGTTCGACTTATTTGGTGATTTAGAAGAGTTTGAAGATGAAAATACCGATGAACTGATTAACATTGCTGAAATGTCTGAAAAAGTGCGTTTAAAAGCTGAAAAAGATGTTTTAGGACTTTATTTAACAGGTCACCCTATTGAAATTTATCAAGCCGAGCTAGACCAGTACGTAGGCAGTAAGCTGGCAAGTTTGCTTCCCGAAAAATGGGCTAAAAAATGGGTGGCTGGGTTAATTGTAGAATCCCGCAGTAAAGTCACTAAAAACGGCTCTAAAATGGGCTTTGTTACTCTTGACGATAAAACTGCACGCTTAGAAGTTGTGATGCGTCCAACCGTGTTTGAAACTTGTCGAGAAATTATCGGGGTAGACAACGTGGTACTCATGTATGGTGAAGTATCCGAAGATAAATTTAATGGCGGGATAAAGCTAGATGCCGAACAAGTGGTTACCCTTGCCGAAATTAGGTTAGAAAAAGCCAGAGCTATTAAAATATTTGCACACCAAGAGCATAGTTTGTCTAAAATAGAAGAGTTAAGAAAAATTATAGATTCTTTTAAACAAGAAGAGGGGTTGCCTTTGGTCGTGGATTTTAAAAACAAACAGGCTAAAGCACAATTAATTACCCAAGAAGAATATCTGTTTTTACCCGATGATGACCTGCTTGAAGCTTTAAGAATGGCTGGTTGGCAACCAGAGATTGTAATATGAAGAATGTTGTATGAGGTGTGTTGTATGAGTTATGTCGTTTTAGCTCGTAAATGGCGACCTAAAAAATTTAGCGAACTTGTTGGGCAACAGCATGTCATGCAAGCACTGGCTAATGCCTTAGACCAACAACGCCTACACCACGCCTATTTATTTACAGGCACTCGTGGCGTGGGCAAAACCACTATTGCCCGAATTTTTTCCAAAGCATTAAACTGTGAACAAGGCATTAGCTCCACACCATGCGGAACTTGTTCTACTTGCCAAACTATTGATGAAGGGCGTTTTGTAGACTTAATAGAAGTCGATGCTGCCTCAAAAACCAAAGTGGAAGACACCCGAGAACTGCTTGAAAACGTACAGTACGCACCTGTGCAAGGGCGTTTTAAAGTATATTTAATTGATGAAGTCCACATGCTTTCTAAAAGCAGTTTTAATGCTCTTCTTAAAACGCTTGAAGAACCGCCCGAACATGTAAAATTTTTATTAGCAACCACCGACCCACATAAACTACCTATTACGGTATTATCTCGTTGCTTACAATTTAACTTGATGCGTTTAACCCAACAACAAATTAACCAACACCTAGCCTTTATCTTAGAGCAAGAACAACTGCCTTTTGATAAAACTTCCTTAGCTTTAATCGCCAAAAGTGCCAATGGTTCAGCTCGTGATGCCTTAAGCATACTCGATCAAGCCATCTCTTATGGTGGCGGAGAAGTTAGGTTTGATGAGGTACAAACCATGCTAGGTCTGGTTGACCAACAGCATGCCGTACATATTTTACAAGCATTGATTGCAGGTTCGGCAGAAAAAATAAAGCAAGTAATTATTGATTTATCTGCGATTGGCGTAAATTATGAAGCCTTAGTTGACCAATTAATTGAAGTATTCCATCAAATATCTATGCTACAAATATTAGGTTCATTAACTGAAGAAGTAATGCCTATTGATGAAGCGGTATTAAATGAAGCCGCAACGGGGTTTGATGCCAATCAAATACAAGCACTATACCAAATAGCCTTATTATCCAAGCAAGATATGCAATTAGCTCCAGATAATAAAATAGGCTTTGAAATGGCATTGTTAAGAATGTTAGCCTTTAATTTTTCAACTGAAAAAAAGGCTTCAGAAGCCACTATACCCAAACCAATACCACGGACAACAGAACCAAATAATCAACAACTACAACCCATTCAAGAACCCATGCCAACCGATTATAATTACAATCAGTTGATAGAGCCTAAACAACCGAACACCAATGTTCCAGTCGAAAATACCGACGAAAAACACCTTGATAAAGTGCGGGGTATTATTAAAACAACGCTGGGAAAGCCCATAATAGCCAATGAAAAAATGGCTGAAAGTCTAACTGAAAAAAAAGTTGAACCCTTAATAAATAAAGTTCAGCAACAAAATGAACAAAATAACGGGTTTACTGTTGAAGAGCTAATAAACCTGCCTTGGGCAGAAATAATATTAAAATTAAACCTAAAAGGAATGGAAGCAGAACTAGCCAACCATGCCGTTTTAGTTGAACTAAACACGAAACAATGTATATTAAGTATTGACCCTAATAATTTACAAGCACAAACCGAGATGGCTGTGGCTAAGTTAGCACAAATTTTATTAAAAGAGCTGGGCGTTCAACTACAATTCATAGATAAACCTATAGCAAAGCCAATAAATAATCATGATGTGGTTACTCCAGCCAAGCAAGCAGAACAAAAACAGCAACAACAAAGCGACTTTGCTAGAAAAAATATTTATAATGACCCGCAAGTAAAAAATTTTATGAAAATAATCAATATGAAAGTAATTGATTCGTCAATTAAACTTGTATAAACAACAATTTAAGGAAAAATGAATATGTTTAGTGGAAAAGGTGGTTTGGGTAATATAATGCAACAAGCCCAAGAAATGCAAAAAAACATGCAAGCAGCACAAGAAGAAATTGCCAATATGTCGGTTGAAGGTGAAGCCGGCGGCGGTTTAGTTAAAGTCATTATGACAGGGCGACATGAGCTAACCAAAGTCATTATTGATGATAGCTTAATGGACGACAAGGAAATGTTAGAAGATTTGTTTGCCGCCGCTGTGAATAGTGCCGCTAGAAAAGTAGAGGCAACCTCGCAAGAAAAAATGGGCGGATTAACCGCAGGAATAAACTTGCCAGAAGGTATGAAAATGCCGTTTTAGGACCCACCCCTGGCGATTTTTAAGGTTGAAGCATGAATCAAAGTCCATTAATTGAAGAATTGATCCAATCCTTTAAAGTATTACCTGGTGTTGGTAAAAAATCCGCACAACGTATGGCTTATTATCTGCTTGAAAGAAACACCAAAGGCGGACATTTGTTGTCTGCCAAGTTGGCAGAATCATTAGAAAAAATTAGCAGTTGTCATAAGTGCCAAGATTTGACGGAGTATGATATTTGTCAACTTTGCTCATCAACTGCTCGTAATGATTTAGAGTTGTGTATAGTAGAATCTCCAACCGATGTAATTGCGATTGAACAATCAGGCATATTTAAAGGTCGTTACTTTGTGTTAAAAGGGCATTTGTCGCCGATTGATGGCATAGGGCCAAATGAATTAGGCTTGCCGATATTGCAACAACGCTTACAAAACGAAGGGTTTGTCGAACTAATTGTGGCAACCAACCCAACAGTAGAAGGTGAGGCGACCGCTCATTATTTACAAAACATGGCAAGTAAGCTCAATATAAAAGTAACTCGCCTTGCCCAAGGTATTCCAATGGGTGGCGAACTAGAATACATAGATAGCGTAACTTTAGGACAAGCATTTGCCGATAGAAAATAATTAAAAAGGATTGGTGCATGAAAATTATAAACAGTTTGATGCTAATAACAGTTTTATCGTTACTGACGGTTTTAACAGGCTGTAGCGGAGAAGAGAAAGAAGATGGAATAGAGGCTGTTGAAGGCATTAATATTTCAATGAAAGTGGATGGTGTGCTAACCAATTCTCT